>JADFNY010000262.1 GCA_022563115.1 Acidobacteriota bacterium
GCCCTATGGCAAGGCGCACGGACCGTGTCCAAGGCTTGGCGCGTGCCAGGACTAAATCCCAGGCAACCCGGACAAAGTGGTACTATTTGATGAGAAATCCTCTTAAGCCCAAGGAGGGCGGTATCGTGACCCATGTATGCACCGACGGGGCCCGCCGGCGCCCGGTGAAAGCGGAGGCGGGCGCGCCGGCGCGGCGGACGGTCCCGTGGCCGCTGGCCGGCCTGGTCGCCCTGGCGGTGATGGCAGCCCCGGCGGCGGCGCAGGCCAAGGCGGCGCCGGAGAGCTTCGCCGATCTGGCCAGTAGACTCCTGCCCTCGGTGGTCAATATCTCCACCACCCAGACCCTCGAAGGCCGGGGCGGCGTCGAAATGCCCCAGCTTCCGCCCGGTTCGCCGTTCGAGGAATTCTTCCGCGAGTTCTTCGAACGCAACCGCCCGCACCAGCGCCAGCGCAAGGTCACCTCCCTGGGATCGGGGTTCATCGTCGATGCCGCCGGCTACATCGTCACCAACGGCCACGTGGTCTCCCGAACCGACACCAATACTGTCGAGGTCATCCGGGCGGACTCGGTCATGGTGCGGTTGAACAACGAGGACGAATACGAGGCCGAGATCGTCGGCATCGATATCGGTACCGATCTGGCGGTGCTGAAGATCAACGCCGGCTACGACCTGCCCTACATCCCGCTCGGTGATTCCGACCTGGCGCGGGTCGGCGAATGGGTCATGGCGTTCGGTGCCCCGTTCGGCCTCACCAATACGGTGTCAGCGGGGATTGTCTCGGCCAAGGGACGCGCCCGTATCGATGGGCTCAATGTCTACCAGGACTTCATCCAGACCGATGCAGAAATCCACCCCGGCAACTCCGGTGGCCCGCTCGTAAACCTGCGAGGAGAGGTCATTGGCATCAACACGGCGATCGCCTCCGACAGCTTCCAGAGCCGGTTCTCCGGCGTCGGTTTCGCGATTCCGATCAACCTGGTCAGGGGGGTCGTCGACCAACTCATCGATCACGGCCGCACGATACGCGGCTGGCTCGGCGTCAGCATGACTCCCATGCTTCCGGCACTGGTGGAAGCCTACGGGCTTGACGCCCGGGGGATGCGCGGCGCCGTGCACATCATCACCGTCAGCGAGAACGAGCCGGCCGAGATGTCGGGCGTCGAGGTCTACGACATCGTCGTCGGGACCAACGGCGTTGCGCTCGAGGACAACCAGGATTTTCTGCAGCGCATCGCGATGACCCCTCCGAACGAGACGATCACGCTCGACATCGTCCGCATGACTCCTGACGACTCGCCGATCGGCCTAACGAGCGCGAAAACGTCCATCAACGTCTTGCTCGGTGAGCGCAAGCCTGAGATCGAGGTTGAGCGCGATCGGCGTGCTGGTTTGGTCGAAGCCCGCCAACGTCCCCAGGGGATCACCCTGGGACGGGGCAACATCGGCAACCGCGACTTGACCGCTGTCGAAGAACGCTTCAACCTGGTTCTTGCGGAGCTCGACCGCAACCTCGCGAGCGAGCTCGAGTACCGGGCAAGCGAGGGCGGCATCGTCATCCTGCGCGCCGGTGGCAGCAGCCCGTTCGCGGTCGGCACGATCATCCAGCAGGTCAATCTCCGCCCGATCAACACGATCGAGGCATTCGCCGAGATCGTCGATCACTTCGAGCCGGGACAGATCGCGGTCTTCGACCTGCGGTTCCCGAACGGCGAGGTCGGACGCAGGCTGATCGAGATTCCCGAGTAGCACTCTCTCGGCGTGCCCCGCGCCGCGGGCATCGCCCGCCCGCAACGGCGCCGCCGAGAGTTCTTCAGCACCCGTCTTAGAAAAAGGCCGGTGCGGGACAAGCCTGCACCGGCCTTTTCCGTGATCCGCTACGCGCAACCCTTGCTCGCGGGTGGCGCAACAAATCGTCCCCAGGGGTACGTGGCCCCGCCCTAAGAAAGAATCAGTTGGGATCCAGCAGGCTGTCCAGGACGCTCTTGCGAAAGCGCCACTGGCGGCCAACACGGGTCGCGGGGAGCCTCCCCTGCTTCGCCATGCGATATACGGTCGACTTGTTGATCCGCAAGAAGTCGGCGACCTCCGGAACGGTCAACAACCGTGCCTCGGGCCTGAGACCCGCTGCCGCCGGAGCAGCACGCCCTGACGGTACTGGCTCTGTCTGTGTACCTCGAGCCGAAGACATTGCGTTAATTACCTCACGTGGTTTCGTCTCTGGACTTTTCAAGCGTCCAGCGTGCTCAAAATCCATAGTACACAAGGGGGCAGCAACGGCGAAACCTATTTTTCCAGATGCTTGAAGAGCTATTCTTAACTTTTACTGATGTTTTTTATTTAAAAATATCTAATACTGGCGTTCAATATCCCGTCAATCGCATATACACCGGGAATACGGGGATTCTTTTTATTTCCCGCCACCCACCCCCGGCCTGTCGGAGCCTTCGGCTCCTCCCTGCCCGCTTTGCGCACAGGGCACAGATTGGCGCCGGTCCGTGTGCGCTCTTGTCACCGATGGGCGCCGGGCCAAGGTGGAGTACACCAGCGGCGACGAGCGCCGGATCAGCTTTCGGCGATGGGGATCGCCGCCTTTTCGGTGGCGACTTCCTTCAGAAAAACCCGAACCATGTCGGGGTTCCACAGAGTGCCGGCATCGCGCGCGATCACGCGGCGCGCCTCCTGGAGCGTCAACGCGGATCGGAAGGCACGCGCCGAGGTCAGCGCATCGTAAGCGTCGCACAACGCCACGACCTGGGCGCCGGCGGGGATCTCCTCGCCCCGCAGCCCAGTCGGGTAGCCGCTGCCGTCCCAGCGCTCCTGGTGGTGGAACACGAGCGGAACGACGGCCCGCAGCGGCGGGATTTGCTCGAGCAACTGGGCGGCGATCTCCGGGTGGCGCTCGACGACACGGCGTTCGACGGAGCTCAAGCACCCTTCCTTCCTGAGGATCTTCTCCGGTACACCGATCTTGCCGACGTCGTGGACGAGCCCCGCGATCTCGATCGCGGTGCGCTCGTTTTGCGGAAACCTCATCGCTTCTGCGAGGCTGCGTGCGAGCTCCGCGACGGCCTGCGAATGGGCGTGCGTGTACGGATCCTTGGCCTCGACCGCCTTCATGAGAACCTCGAGCGTCTGGCGCACAAGGGCGCTGTCGAGGCTCGTGTCCTCGGCATTCTCGAGCGGCGCGAGGATGTCGCGCACGGACACGTCGCGGTCGGGCAAGTAGCGCCGAGCCTGGACCGAAACCACCGCTTCGAGAACCTCTTGGGCATACTCGTGGGTGTCGCCACCCTCGGCTCGGCCGGCGAGCTGTATACGGTGACCACCGCCGTTCTTGGCCAGATACATCGCTTGGTCGGCGGCGTCGAGCAGCTCCTCGGGCTCTTCGCCGTCCGCGGTGAACTCCGAAACTCCGATGGAGATCCGCGGTGGTTTCGGCAAATCGGTGGGGTTGGTCGACAGCTTTTCCAGCAACGACTCCAGCCGTTTCGCGACGGTGACCTTGTCGCCGGGAACCATGGCGACGAATTCGTCACCGCCGTAACGACAGACAGCGATCGCGTCGTCGAGCGTGTTGGTGAGCTCGTTGCCCGCCGTGATGATCAAGCGGTTGCCGGCCATGTGACCCCAGCGGTCGTTGAGCTCTTTGAGGTTGTCGAGGTCGGCCACAGCGAAGCAGAACGGGCCGCCCTGCGGTCCGGCGGCCCGGATTGCCTTGGTGGCTTCTTCGGTAAACGCCTGGAAGTTGAGCAGCCCGGTGAGGCCATCACGCCGGCTTTGTGAGCGCAGCTGCTCGAGCATATCCTGACCGTGCAGGAAGGCCGCCGTCATCATCGCGGCGGTGCCGCAGAAGCTACGGTCGTCCTCGGTGTAGCGCCGGTCGGGGTGTACGTCACGCAGATAGAGCGCGCCCATCACACGCTTGCCGCGCTGGATCGGGACGATCAGGAAGCTGCGAAAAGGATTATCCGGTGGGAGGTGCTCCTGCACCTTCTGCCACAGGTCGCGGGGCTTGCCCGGGTACAGCTCGGTGATCTCGCCACGTTGCAAGCTCACCTGCAGCTCGGGGTAGTCCTCCAGCTTGATGAGCCGCACCTCGACATTGAGGTCGTCCGCGCTGGCGGCCACGTACGCTTGGGCTCCGTCGCGCTCGAAGATCACCAGCGAGCAGCGGTCGACGCCGACGACCTTCTGAACCCGCTGAACGATCTCGAATAGGACCTCTCCAGCGTCGGACCGCACGCCGCTGAGACCCAACCGACCGATCTCGCTGAGCGCCAGAAGTCGATACTGTTCCTTCGCCAGGTGCTTGGCGCGTTGTGCGATCTGCCGCGCTGCGGATAGCAGCTTGGCGCCTTGTGCCCGTTCCGAGCGGTCCTCTTGAACGATGCTGCCGAAGTAGATAGCGATGCCGAGCAGAAGGGGCAGCCGCACCATCACCCCCGGATCCCGGAACATGACCGCACCCAACTCCATGTACAGCACGGCACCATAGCCGAGGCCAGCGACGATCGTGAGGGCAGCGATCGGGCCGGGCCGCGCAACGACCGTAGCCAGCAGGAGAGTGCCGAAATAGACCACGTACAGCTCGGCGCCGTCGGTGCCCAAGAGCTCTACCGCCAGCACCAGGACCAGTACATCGCCCACCGTGAAGAACCAGCGAAGCTTTCTCCAGTCGGCCCCGCGCCAAAGCAGGAACTGCAGCGCCAGGCTCGAGAGCAGCAATCCGGCCACGAAGAGCTGGTGCGGGATCAGCGGCACGAGACCATTCCCGGCACCGTACAGCACGGTGTACGACACACCGATCATCAGGACCCAACGGGTCAGCACCACCGACGGTCGTGGCTGTTCGCTAAGAGCGATGTCGTCCGTGTTGGTGGCCATACTCGTGGGTGACCTGCACCGTTCCGCTGCCGGAGCTCGCACGCCGGTTCCCGTCGCGGTCAGATTTATCGATAACCCGTGCCTAGATGAGGTATTCGGGTACGAGGAAGGTACAACTTCCAGGCTCAACCGATCAATATTTATTTTTGATCTTTCCTGACCACTATTCTAGAGCATGTCTGTGCACTAGTGCGCATAAATAGTTACACGTACCGCACCCAAGGGGGAAACATGGCAAGCGCCCTTGAAGGGGCCTTCCGGGCCAATACGGCTGTTCTGGGGGTGGTTGTATAAGGCGACTTACAGTTGCTGCGCTCAGCCGCCCTGGCCTCGTCCGCCGCGGCCTCCTCCGCCGGGGCCTCCACGACCCATGCGCGGCGGGCGCCCACCGCCGCCACCGAGGCCCGGAATGCCGCTGCGGCCCTGGGCCCAAGAACGGAGGCGATCCTGACTGCGAAGCAGCGACGTGCTCGGCAGCAGCAACACCTCTTCGCCGGGCTCGAGACCCTCGAACAGGAACCGCCCATCCCGGCGCGTGTCGACATGGCAGGCGATCTCGCTATAGCTCCAGTCGAACTTCGGTCGGAGTATGAGGCTCACCCTATCCTGAGGTCGTCCCTCGTCGTCCAGAAGCTGTCCGCCGAAAGTGAGCGGACCGAAGTCGGAACCCAGCTCGATCTCGAGGTGGTCCCCGCTCGCCAGCTCCAGGGTACGGCGGTAGCGCACGTCGAAAGCGAGGTTCTTCGGCCGCAGCTCGACGATGAACCGGCCGGGCTCGAGGTCATCCCACCCGAATCGCCCTTCCGCGTCGGTGTTCACGTAGCCGAAACTGGGCAGCAACGCGTACCCGTGCTCGTTCACCTCGGTACTGATGGTCAAGATGCCGACACTCACGCTTTCGGTGGGACCGCTCTTC
>JADFNY010000263.1 GCA_022563115.1 Acidobacteriota bacterium
GTGGCGCGCAACCAAAAATCGCTGCCCTTCCGGCGCCACCCGCCGGTTCGCAGCGCTCTCGAAGCCGCAGTACATTGCCCCGATGCCCGACGACTCGGTCGATCGTAGTTCGCCGCGCGGCGCCTTCCGCGAAGTTCCCTACATGGGGGTGATTTTCGTTGTTGACGAGGCCCACAAGCGCGGCTTCTGGAACGGCCATCCCGACTGGAGCAACCTCGGCCAGGGTTAGCCGGAGGTCGGACCGTACGAGGGAGCTCCACCTCGAATCGAGGAGGTCTGAATCCGCCCCGAAGATCACGCCTACGGGCGCCTCGAAGGCATCGACAAGCTCCGTGAGGCAGTGGCGGCACACTACAACCGCCTCTACCGGCGCCGCATGCCTTCGCAGTATTCAGCCGACAACGTCGCCCTCGCCAACGGCGGCCGCCTGGCGCTGAGCCGTGCGATGGCGGCGCGGCTCATTTCGTCTCCAGCTTGAGGCCGTCCCAGAGCTGATCGAGCACCACCCGTGACTGCTCGAGCGCCTCCCGACCCTTGCCAGCGAGCTTGAAGTATCGCTTGGCGCGCCCGCCACGGGTCGGCGAGGGCTCACCCATCCAGGACCTCACGAAGCCCTTCTTCTCGAGGCGCGAGAGGGTCACGTAGACAGCCGGGATCGATACCGAACGGCCGATGGTCCGGAGGATCTCGTCGTAGATCGACACCGCATAGGCTTCGTCTCTTGCCCGCGCCATCGCCAGCAAGACGATCTGCTCGAACTCACCCAGAAAATTGCGCCCCACGCCTCTCCTCCATTTATTCAATACTCGTTAGGTAAATATTACCCTAACAACTTAGAGTAAATACGGGCCGTGGACAACAAAGGTCTCATTGGAATCGCGCTACCATTCCCCGGCCGTGGCTGTGAGCGTTGGCCCACCGAGTGGTCGACGCCCTACCGGGGATCGCCCATGTCGCTGAGCAAAGCCCGAAGCCGGCTCCTCCAGAGGCTGCAGCACCGCAACCAGCGTGAGCGCGAGGGGTGCTTTGTGGTCGAAGGAATCCGCGCCGCCGCGGCCGCCCTCGAGGCCGGAGCCAACGCTCGGTTCGCCGTCACCTCGTCGCGCCTGGTGACGCTCGATCGCGATAACCGGCTAGCCGAGGGCCTCAGCCGGGCCCGCTTCGACGTGGTGGTGATCGACGACAAGGACTTCGCCGGGCTCGCCGATACGGTCACAGCGCAGGGGATCCTGCTGGTGTGCGACGAACCCGCCGCTACGCTTGAGTCTCTGCTGACCGGCGACGAGGAATCAGAGCCCGCCGCGGCGGACAGCGGCGCCGGCGCCGGAATCTTGGTGGCCGACGCGATCCAGGATCCCGCCAACCTCGGCAGCATGATCCGAACCGGCGCTGCGTTCGGCCTCGAAGGCCTGATCGCGCTCGACGGAACCGTGGATCCTTGGAACGCAAAGGTGGTGCGCGGCAGCGCGGGGGGCTGCTTCCGGATGAACATCGTCAGCGCAACGGCGGAGGAATTCCTCGACTGGGTCCGCAATCGGCGTGTCACGCTGCTGGCGGCCGAAGCCGACGGCCGCGACATTGCCGCAGCGAGCTTCTCGACGCCCTGGGCCCTGGTGGTCGGCAACGAAGGCGCCGGTATCCGCGCCGAGCTTCGTGACGCGGCGCACGAATCGGTCGGCGTGCCGATACGAGCAGAGGCCGAGTCGCTGAACGCCGGGGTGGCGGCCGCGATCCTCTGCTACGAGCTGTCCCGTGCTCCGGCGCAGCGGCGACTACCGCCGGTGTAGGCTGCAAGCAACAGGCCGCCCGATTCGAGAAGGCACTCGCCCTCCGAGTCGGTAAAAGGGGCGCGAAGTATCGCGCCCCTTTCTTATTCGGCCTCTAGCAGGGTGCGAAAAACTCGCGGGGCTGCCGTTACGGGCACCGTGGGGCGAGAAGCGAGGCGGCGCGGAGAATCCCGGCGCCGCGCGTGCCGGCGCGAGCGCCCCCCGTCCCTCGGCGGGCGCAAATTCGCCGTCCGGTTTTCGGTGGAAGCAGAAGCTCAGGCCACTACACTGGCCCCATGCAGACAACAACCCTTCCATCCAGCTCCGAGATGTACCGGGCGCTGCTCGACCGGGACAGCTCGTACGAAAGCGTCTTCTACCTCGGCGTTCGTACGACCGGGATCTTCTGTCGCCCGACATGCGCGGCGAAGAAACCGCTGCGCAAGAACGTCGAGTTCTTCTCCACCACCCGCGAGGCGTTGTTCGCCGGGTACCGACCCTGCCGCCGCTGCACGCCGATGCAGCCCGAAGGTTCCGCGCCCGCGTGGATCGAGGAGCTGGTCGCCGAGATCGAAACCGACCCAGCGCGACGCTGGAAAGACGCCGACCTCCGTGCCACCGGCCTCGACCCGACGCGCGTTCGGCGCTGGTTCAAACACCACCACGGCATGACCTTTCATGCCTATCAACGCGCCCGCCGGCTGGGCCTGGCGTTGGGCCACATCCGCTATGGGGAAGACATCATGAACACCGCCTACGACCACGGTTACGAATCACTCAGTGGGTTCCGCGACGCGTTTGGCCATCTGTTCGGCGAGCCGCCCGGCAAGAGTCGCTCCACGACGCACGTCGTCGTCACCCGCGTGCTGACACCGCTCGGCCCGCTGGTTGCCGGCGCCACCGACGATGGCTTGTGCCTGCTCGAGTTCGCCGACCGGCCGATGCTCGAGACCCAGATCAAGCGCCTGCGCAAGCACATGGATTGCGCCGTCACACCGGGCGACAACCCTCACATCGAACACATCCAGCAGGAGCTCACCGAGTACTTCGACGGCACGCGGACCGCGTTCAGCGTCCCGCTCGTCGTCCCCGGCACCGACTTCCAGCGTCGGGTCTGGGCGGCACTACAGCAGATTCCCTACGGCGAGACCCGCAGCTACGAGGACATCGCCCGCGCCATCGACAACCCCAAGGCGGTGCGCGCCGTCGGCCGCGCCAACGGCGACAACCGGATCCCGATCGTCATCCCATGCCACCGGGTGGTCCGTGCCGACGGAACACTGGGCGGCTACGGCGGCGAGCTGTGGCGCAAGCGTTTTCTGTTGGGGCTCGAGGGGCACACCGAGCTCGCGGTGAAGCAGGAGCAACTTCCTCTGGCGAACTGATCGGGGCTCTTCGATCAACGGGAGCGAGTGCGAGGGTGCGCGATGACTGTGTTGCGCTTGATTTGTGTGCTCGACGTACTGTTCAGTACGCCTGCGCGCCCGAATCGGCGCGCGCCTTGTCCTCACACGTCCTCGCACTCGCTCGCTACGCCACGCGCCGAGAAGTTCGGGCCAGATCGCGCTCTGCGACGGGAGTTTGCGTCCGTACGCTGGAACGGACTCGTCTTCGGCGGTAGGGTTACGGCGCTGAAGTCATGTCCTCCCCCATCGTATGTGTAGCCGAGGGTGCAGAAGACCCCCCGCCGGGGTCGTTCTGCACCTTCCGCTTACACCTCGGAGGTGTCCCTGTGAATCGTGTCCCCCGCACATTGCTCCTGTCGATCGTCGCGTTGATGGCCCTCGCGCTCGTCGGCAATCCCATGGCCGGCACCGCGATCGCCGCCCCCCAGCAGCAACGACAGCAGCAGAACGGCAACGACAGCTCCGATGTGCCCGACGGCTCCTATCCGGTCTGGGGCGAGGCCAACTGGAAGCTTGCGGCCCGTTTCGCACCCTACAACATGAGCGACCTGACGTACTCGACCTCGGTGCGACCGCGCTGGATCGAGGGCACCGACGACAACTTCTGGTACCGCTACGAAACCTCCGACAGCACCGATTTCATCCTCGTGAACCCAACCGCGGGTGCCAAGACGCCGATCTTCGACAACGACAGGATCGCCGCCGAGCTCACCCGCATCACCAGGGACCCGTACGACGGCCAGCACCTGCCGATCACGTCGATCCGTTTCATCGATCCGGACACAATCCAGTTCGACGTCACCTCGTCGCAGGACGAAGAAGGAGAAGAGGAAGAAACCGAGGGCGACGAGCAGGAGGACACGGAGGACGAGGGCGGCAGCGACGGCGCCGAAAAGAAGGTCCACCACTTCGAGTACACCGTCAGCACGCGAACGCTGCGCGAGCTCGACGACTGGGAAGAGCCCGACAGCCATCCCGGCTGGGCCAACGTTTCGCCCGACAAGCAGTGGGTCGTGTTCGGCCGCAACTTCAACCTCTACATGATGTCGTACGAAGATTACGAGAAGATCCTCGACGCGCGACGCGGCAAGAGCGGCGACGATGCCGAAGAAGCCGAAAACGAGGTCGAGGTCACCGAGATCCAGCTCACCGACGACGGTGTGGAGCACTACGGATACGCCAGCGGTGGTCGCGGCCAGACCGACAACGAACGCGAAGAGAACAAGGACGACCGCATGCGCGCCGCGATCACCTGGGCGCACGATTCGTCGCGCTTCGCGATGATCCGCACCGACCGGCGCAAGGTCGGCGACTTGTGGGTCGTGCACGTCGTCGGCAACGACCGCCCGGAGCTCGAGACCTACAAGTACGACCTGCCGGGCGAGGAGGACGTCAGCCAGCGCGAGCTGAACGTCTTCAACATGGCGAGCCGTGAGATGTCGAAGATCGAGGACGCCAACATCTGGCAGGACCAGACGATGCGCGTCTACAGCGCCCGGACGTACAACTACCCCGACAGCGACGAGCCGCGTATCTCGACCTGGCTGTCGCCGAACCCCGACGAGCTGTATTTCCGCCGCCGCAGCCGCGACCAGCACCGCATCGACGTCGTGCGCTACAACCCGACGACCGGCGAGAGCACCGTGGTCATCGAGGAGCGCATGAACACCTACGTCGAGGACCAGCAGCCCGAGATGCTGGAGAACGGCGACCTGATCTGGTGGTCGGAGCGCGACGGCTGGGCCCACCTGTACCGCTTTGCACCCGACGGCACCGAAGTGGCGCGTCTGACCGAGGGCCCGTGGGCGGTACGCCGCCTGCTCGGCGTCGACCAGGAGTCCGGCGCCGCGTTCTTCATCGGCAACGCCCGCGAGGCGGATGAGGATCCGTACTATAACCACCTCTACCGCGTCGGCGTCGACGGCACCGGCTTGCGCCTGTTGAACCCCGGCAACTTCGACCACCTGGTCACCGCCGGTGAGGCGGTACGCTACTTCGTCGACAACTTCTCGCGCGTCGACACAACGCCCAGCGCGGTGGTCATCGACCGCGACGGCGAGATCCTCGTCGACCTCGAGGACGCCGACCTCAGCAAGCTGATGGAGGCGGGCTACCAGTTCCCCGAGCCCTTCGGCGTCAAGTCGGCCGACGGCGTCACCGACATCTACGGCGTCATCTACAAGCCGTTCGACTTCGATCCCGCGAAGCAGTACCCGATCGTCTCGTACGTCTACCCCGGGCCGCAGACCGAGAGCGTGGCCAAGTCGTTCCGCACCAGCCCGTCCGAAACGGCGCTCGCCCAGCTCGGCATGATCGTCATCACGATCGGCAACCGCGGCGGCAACCCGGCGCGCTCGAAGTGGTACCACAACTACGGCTACGGCAATCTGCGCGACTACGGCCTCGCCGACAAGAAGGCCGGCATCGAGCAGCTCGCCAACCGCTACGCCTGGATCGACATCAATCGGGTGGGCATCTACGGCCACTCCGGCGGCGGCTTCATGTCGACCGCCGCGATGCTCGTGTACCCCGACTTCTTCAAGGTTGCCGTGTCGTCGTCAGGGAACCACAACAACGATGTGTACAACCTGAACTGGTCGGAGAAGCACGACGGAGTGAAGG
>JADFNY010000005.1 GCA_022563115.1 Acidobacteriota bacterium
CCCATCCCTTGTGGCCTCCCGCAGCAGTACAGGAAGAGCCCAAATATGCGGCTTGGCACGCCCCTGTGTAAAGGGCAGGAGCACGAGGCAGCCGATTCGCACCACCTTGGCGCGGCGCAGATCATCGCCTGCGGCCGTGCGAGGCCTGCTGGCGTGGTCGCCGCGGTCGGGCCAAGAGACCGTCGGCCGCGCCGGAGTGGGGTGGTCGAAATCGCCGCGACCCGGGTTAGTGGGTAGATTCGTCGGTACAGAGACCGACGCGGTGAGGCGTGTCTCGCGGAAAACTAAGGTAACAGAGGGCGACGATGAGACCCAACGTTCTCTTCATCATGACCGACAACCAGGGGGCGTGGACCCTGGGCTGCCACGGCAACCAGGATATCCGCACGCCCCACATCGATCGACTGGCGGCCGATGGTCTGCGGTTCACCGATGCTTACTGCGTCAACTCCGTCTGCTCGCCGAGCCGAGCGACGTATCTCACCGGGCTGATACCGTCACAGCACGGCGTCCACTCCTACCTCGGCGGCGAGAAGCCGGATGCGCAGATGGGCCCGCAGGCCTACGGCACGATCGCGGAGTTCACCACGCTGCCGCGGATTCTGGCGGGTGCGGGTTATCGCTGCGGTCTGGCGGGCAAGTGGCACCTCGGTGACAGCTTGCGGCCTCAGGAAGGGTTCTCCTACTGGTTCACCAAGCCCGGAGGGCACACCAGCACGTTCTACGATGCCGACGCGATCTGGGAGGGGAGGGTGTACAAGGAGCCCCGCTACTTCACCGACGCGATCACCGCTCACGCGCTGGACTTTCTCCGGGAGCACCGAGAGGAGCGATTCTTCCTCTTCGTCGGGTACAACGGGCCCTATGGCCTGGGAGAGCACATGACGCAGGTCCACCGCAACCGCCATACCGAGTATTACGCGGAGAAGGAGCTGCCGTCTTTCCCCCGCGAGGAGGTGCACCCCTGGTTGAAGCAGAATCTGCGGATCATCAACAATCCGATCGGCATGCGCGGGTACGCCATCATGCCAACGACCGGAAGGTCGCCCATCGCGTTGGTGAGGACGAAGATGCCGTCGTGAGGAGCGCGAATCTCGAGCGCCGCCAGGTCTGCTTCTGCTTCCTCGATGTCGAGGTCGGCGCGTTCCCGTTGCAGATCGAGCAGAGCGAGCTCGACGGCGCCGAGCTCTTCCCGAATCGCGCGCGTGCGGTTGGCGTTGTCCCGGCGCCTCGTCGCCAACGTCGAATCGATCTCCGACTCGATGATCTCCTGGCGCGAGAAGATCTCCGGGTCCTTGCTCTGGAACGTGCGTGAGTATTCCAGTTGCCGCTCGGCCATCTGAGCGTCGCGCTCCAGGTTGGTGAGCGCGGTTTCTTCCTGCCGCAATCTCTGGTCGCGGCGGCGCAGCGTCTGGGCCAGGTCGTCCTGGTTCTCCAGAAGCTCGTTTTCGAGGTCGGTGGAATCGAACTGAATCAGCAAGTCGCCTTCCCTGACGTTGGATCCGTCTTCTGCGATCCAGCCGATGTACATCGGGCCGCGGCGGCTGCGCGGCACGACGAGTTGGGTAGCCGTTTCGGCCGACAGGACCCCCTCGGCGTTGACCCGGTTCACGAAGCGCCCACGGGTGACCTCCGAAACAGGGATCGTCGGCCCGCTGCTGATCGGCCCCACCACCGCAGCGCCGGCCCACAGCAGCATGGCCGTCGAGATGACGAGAACGCCGGTGATCTGGACCTTACGGCTGTTCAGGCGCACGTCAGCGGCCTCCGGGGTGGGTTTCTGCTACCACGTCGCCCGCATCGAGCCCCTCGAGGACCTCGACCATGGTGGCGTTGCGCCGGCCGAGCGTTACCGCTACATCTTCATGGCCAAGAAGCGTCCGACGGTAGACGACCGGGCCGTCGGGGCTGGGAAATACCGCGTGCGACGGGATCATCAACGTGCCGGTGATGCGTTCGGTCTCGATGGTGCCGCGAAACCGCATGCCGGGCCGCATGCGTTGCACATCGGTTTCATCGAAGTGTAGCTCGAGGCGCACCGCCTTGAGCGGATTGCGCGAGAAAGACTTGCGCTGCACGGCGCGCGAGATCGATGCTGTGGTACCGGTGAACTCGACGTCCGGGTGGGCGTCCAGCCGGATACGGAACGGCTGTCCCTCGGCAACGCGTCCGGCGTTGGCCTCGTCGACCTCGCCGCGACCGATGAGCGAATTGAGATCAGGCAGCTCGATGATCTCGTCGTTGCGCCAGGCCGAATCACCGACTTTCTTCTTCGTGCCCTGCCGGTTGCTGACGTAGATCACCGTGCCTGAGCGTGGCGCCAGGACGGTCATCTGCTCGATCGTCTGCTCGATCTCGGCGACGTTGCGCTCGGCGCGCGTGCGATTCCCCTCCAGCACCGACCGTTGCGCCGCACCCGCGTCGTCGGCGGCTTCGATCTGCGCCACCAGCGATCGCACCTCGATCTTGGCGAGCTGCAGGTCGAGGCGTGCCTTCTCGAGCTCGCGCGCCGATCTCAGATCCTCCGGTACGTCTACTTGCAGCTCGGCACGCCGCACCCGCGCCTCAGCTTCGGCCAGACGTAGCTCCGACTGCAGGCGCTTCTGCTCGAGGTCGCGATCGAGCTTCTCCAGGTTCTTCGCCGCCTGCGCGGCGCGCGTTTGCCTATCGCGCAGCCGGCGCTGGAGGTCCGAGGTGTCGAACGCGAGAATCGGGGTGCCGGCGCTCACTTCTTCGCCCTCGGGGGCCATCATCGAGATCTTGAAATCGAAGATCCGGCGCGCCGTTCGTGGCGGCGTCAGCATGCTCGAGTCGGTCGACACCAGTGTGCCCTCGATGTCGACCGTGATGACGAGGTCGTCGATCATCGCCTCGGCCCAGGTGGGGCCCTGCTCGCTGCCGAGGCCGGGGAGTTTCACCGCGGCGATGGCGATGAGCACGACGGCCCCGGCGATCAGCAGCCGCCTCTTGGTCAGATACTGCATGGCTCGTTCTTCTTCATCGTCCTGACCGGGCTACGCGCACGCGCGTGCCTTCGGCGAGCCCGAATACGACGCTGCACTCGTGCGCGCTGCAGGGGCCGAGCTCGATGAGTCGCCGTTCGCCGTTTTCCAGCACGGCGAACACATCCTCGTCGCCGAACTCGAGTGCGGCACGCGGCACGAGCAGCTCATCGTCGCGCGACCCCGTGACCACCTCGACCTTCACCGACATGCCCGGTCGCATGAGCTCGGGATCCGAGGACTCCAGGTCGACGACGAGGCGGAAGAAGCGCTGTTCGGAGCGCATGTTCACCCATTGCGCCATCGGCGTGATCGAGCGCACGTAGCCGGCGATCTGGCGATCGGGATAGGCGTCCAGGGTGCAGACGACGCTCATTCCCGGGGTCACCTTGCCGTCATCGACGTCCGACATGCGGGTGTCGACCATCATCACCGAGAGGTCGGGGATGGCCATCACCTCGGCTCCCACCCAGGTCCGGTCGCCGACCAGGAACTTGCGGCCTTCGCGGCGGTTGTCGCCGGCTACCGCGATGCCGGCGCGCGGTGCGCGCAACACCATGGTCTCGAGCGCGCGCTGCACTTTCGCGACGTCGCGCTCCTCCTTTTGCACCTCGATGCGCAACACGTCGAGCTCCGCCGCCGAACCCGCGACCAGCGACGAGAACTCGGTCTCGACCTTGTCGAAAGCGTTGCGTGCCTCCTCGAGCGCGAGTTGCCTTTCCTGAAACTCCCGTTGCGATTGGAGGTCTTCCGGCACCCCGGCGTCGATCTCCGCCTTACGCACGTTGATGCGCGCCTGTTCGACGTCGAACTCCTTCTGCGCGATCTCGCCGGCGACCTCCGCCGCCTTGCCATTGAGCTCGTTGATTGCTTCCTCGAGTTCGATCTGGCGATCATCGAGCTGGGTGGCAATTTGCGACGTGTCGAGCTCGACCATCTGGTCGCCTTCCTCGACGTAGGTGCCTTCCTCGACCATCCAGCGCACGGTGGCATCGCGCTGTGGCGATTGCGGCACGACGATCTTGACGCCGTGGACGGCGCGCAACTCACCGGTCAGCAGCAGGATCGGACGCAGCGGACCACGATAGACGGTGGCGACGTCGGTTTGTCCTGTCGCCTGCGCGGACGACGCAGGCGGCGGATCCGGGGCCGGAGCGGCAGAAGAGCAAGCCAGGGCGCCGATGGCAAGGAGCGCTACGCAGACGTAGACGAACGCCTGACGGCCTCCGCAGAGGCTCGGGAGCTTGCGTCGCATGGGTTCGGTGTCCCGGGGCTGCGCGACACGAGTGGGGAAGTCGCCGGAAATGCGGAATTCCTGTTGCTTGTATGACGCGCGAAGCGCGGAAATTGTTGACAAAATCGAGCTTCGGCCATTGTAGCGCGCACCGCTCGCCTTGTGTGGCCTCCTCGGCGTGACTACGGCCGCTGTGCGCTCCAGTGACCCAGCCGAATCGCTGGTCTCGCGGTGTGCTCGCTTTCGGTGCGTACGTTATCCTCACGCTTTCCGCGCTCCTCGGCAGGTTCCTGGCGCCCCGCGAGCCGCTCTTACCCGTTTGACGTGATGTGATGAAGTTCCCGAGCCCGCCAAGCAACATCTCGTTCCCCTAGACCGAGCGCGAGGTCATGAAGCGCTGGGAGGAGCGGCGTGTGTTCGCGCGCAGCATCGAGCAGCGCCCGGAAAGCAAGAGCTACAGCTTTTACGACGGGCCGCCGTTCGCCACCGGCCTACCGCACTACGGGCATCTTCTCGTCGGCACGATCAAGGACGTCGTGGCGCGCTATTGGACGATGCGCGGTTATCGGGTCGAGCGTCGCTTCGGCTGGGACTGCCACGGGCTGCCGGTCGAGTTCGAGGTCGAAAAGCAGCTCGGCCTCAACGGCCGCGGTGACATCGAGGAATACGGCGTCGCCAAGTTCAACGAGACCTGCCGCTCGATCGTTCTGCGCTACACGGAGGAATGGCGCACCATCGTCACCCGGATGGGGCGCTGGGTCGACTTCGACAACGACTACAAGACCATGGACGTCTCCTTCATGGAGAGCGTCTGGTACGTCTTCAAGACGTTGTGGGAGAAGGGCCTCATCTACGAGGGCTACCGCGTCGTTCCGTACTCGTGGCGCATCGGCGCGCCGCTGTCGAACTTCGAGGCCAACCTCAACTACAAGGACGTCCAAGACCCCTCGATCACGGTGAAGTTCGAGCTCGACGAGCCTCTTGGCCCGGTTGCCGGTGCCGCCGGCAGCAACAAAACTCCCGTCTACGTCCTGGCGTGGACCACAACGCCCTGGACGTTGCCCGCGAACGTCGCCCTGGCGGTCGACCCGGAGGCGACCTACGTCGTCGTCGAGGTGCAGGCGGGCGACGACGGGGTAGGCGGGGCTCGAGAAACAGGCGAGGCTCAAAGACTCAACGAAGGCGCCGTCGCCGGCGAGCGATACGTGCTGCACGCCGACCTGGTGGCTTCCTACTGGCCGGACGACGATGGCATCGAGCGTGTCGGGCAGCTCAAGGGGAGCGAGCTGGTGGGTCGCGGCTACCAACCCCTGTTCCCGTTCTTCGCCGAGCGCAAAAGCGCCGAGGAGAACGCCTTTCGCATCCTGCCTGCCGATTTCGTCACCGCCGAGACCGGCACCGGAATCGTCCATATGGCGCCGGCCTTCGGCGAGGATGACTTCCGCCTCGGCCAGGAGTTCGGCCTCGAGCCGTCGGATCCGGTCGACGAGGAGGGCAAGTTCACCGAGGCGGTGCCGCCGTATCAGGGGCAGATGGTCAAGGATGCCGACAAGCAGATCATCGCCGACCTCAAGGCGCAGACCAAGCTCCTGCGCCACGAGACCTACTGGCACAGCTACCCATTTTGCTACCGCTCCGATACACCGCTGATCTACAAGACCATCAACGCATGGTACGTGCGCGTCGAAGACTTCAAGGACGAGCTGGTCGCCAACAACCAGAAGGTCCGCTGGGTGCCGGCCCACCTCAAGGACGGGCGCATGGGCAAGTGGCTCGAGGGGGCGCGCGACTGGAATATCTCGCGCAACCGCTATTGGGGAAACCCGCTGCCGATCTGGCGCAACGAGGAAACCGGCGAGACGATCTGCATCGGCTCGAAGGCCGAGCTCGAGGAGCTCTCCGGACAGGTGGTGGACGACCTGCACAAGCACATCGTCGACGACATCGTGATCCCGGCGCCGAGCGGCAACGGTGAGCTGCGCCGCATCCCCGAGGTGCTCGACTGCTGGTTCGAATCGGGCTCGATGCCCTACGGTCAGGCTCACTACCCGTTCGAGAACGTGGAGCAGTTCGAGCAGGGCTTCCCGGCCGATTTCATCAACGAGGCACTCGATCAGACGCGGGGCTGGTTTTACACGTTGTTGGTGCTCTCGACGGCGCTGTTCAACAAGCCGGCTTTCAAGAATTGCGTCGTCAACGGCCTGTTGCTCGCCGAAGACGGCCGCAAGATGTCGAAGTCGCTGAAGAACTACCCGGAGCCTTCGGAGCTGATCGAGAAGCACGGCGCCGACGCGATCCGCATCTACATGCTCGACTCGCCGGCGCTGCGCGGCGAGGAGCTCCGCTTCACCGAGGCCGGCGTGCGCGAGATGGTGCGCCGTGTGCTGCTGCCGTGGTGGAACAGCGTCAGCTTCCTGATGACCTACGCCCACGTCGATGGGTGGGACCCGGAAACCCAGTGGTATTTCTCCGATGAAAAGCGCCAGCCGACCCACGAACTCGACGTCTGGATCAACGCCAAGCTCGAAGAGCTCAAGTACCAGGTCGAGCGCGAGATGGTCGAGTACCGGCTCTATCGCGTCGTCGACCCGCTGCTCGATTTTCTCGACGACCTGACCAATTGGTACATTCGCCGCTCGCGGCGACGCTTCTGGAAGTCGGAGCACTCCGACGACAAGCTGTGCGCCTACACGACGCTGTACTCGGTACTGCTCGAGTTCACCGAGCTGATGGCGCCGTTCACGCCGTTCCTCGCCGAGTACGTCTACGAGCTGCTGCGTGTCACCCCCGACACCCAGGCGGTCGACTCGGTGCACCTACGCGACGTGCCGCGGCGCCGTGAGCTCTCGACCGAGGAGTATCAGGTCGAGCACCGCATCGACCTGACACGGGCGGTGTGCGAGCTTGGCCGCAGCCTGCGCGAAAAGGCCTGCATCCGCACGCGCCAGCCGCTGGCGACCATCAAGGTCGGCACCACCAACGCTACCGAGCGCGAGTGGTTGCAGGCCGGTGAAGACGTCATCCTCGAGGAGCTCAACATCAAGAAGCTCGAGATCCTCGACGACCCGACCAAGCTCGCCACACCGACGCTAAAGGCCAACATGTCGCGCCTCGGGCCGCGCCTCGGCAAGGAGGTCAAGTCGCTGGCCACGACGCTGACGACGCTCAAGGACATCGACCCCGAGAAGGTCAGGCAGCTTGCCTTCGGCGAGAGCACCGAGGTCGACGGCTACATGCTCGACCCCGAGGACGTCCACGTCGAGATGGAGCCGTCGGCGGAGGGCGAGCTGGTCGCGGCCTCCGGCAGCCTCGTGGTTTCGATCGATCCGCGCATCAGCGAAGAATTGCGCCTCGAGGGCATCGCGCGCGAACTGATCAACCGTGTTCAGAAAATGCGGAAAGACGCTGATTTCAACGTCGACGATCGCATTTGGCTGGGCATTCACGCCGAGGGTGCGAACGTCCGGGTCGCCATCGAGCGGCACGAAGCGCTGATTCGGGGCGAGACGCTGGCGCTGGAGGCGATCAAGATCGGTCAGGAGATCCCGGTGCCCGTAGAGCTCGAGCGCTCTTTCGAGATCGCCGACGAGAACGTCACGATCAAGATCGGCCGGCGCCAGTAAGCCGCGCGTCGACACGTTCGGCAGCGACACCGGAACTCGCACCGGGCCCCTTTGCTACCATCGATGGCCATGAGGTTTGAAGCGATCATTCTGGCAGCGGTGCTTGCCGGTGGGGACGTCGTGGCGACTCACTCGGCTGGTTCGGCCCCCGGTCAGTCGGCGACCGTTCGCCTGGAGTACATCGCTCACGCCGCCTTCGTGATCGAGTCACCGGGGGGAACGCGGATCGCGGTCGATCCCTTCAACAGCAATATCTGGCTCGGCTACTCGTTTCCCGCCGGCATCAAGGCCGACGCGGTTCTCGTCACCCACCCCCACTACGACCACGATGCCACCTACTACTTCGGTGAGCTCACGCCGGTGTTCCGGAGCCCCGGCGAGTTCCGCGTTGGCGACGTCGAGCTGCGTGGCATCGAATCGGAACACTCCGGCCGAGCCCGTTTCCTGGATCGCGGCCAGACGCCGTTCAACACCATCTGGGTGGTCGAGACCGGGGGGCTCCGTATTGCCCATTTCGGCGATAACCGGCCGCTCAACGAGCTCGATCTCGCGGCCATGGGGCCGGTCGACGTTGTCTTGATCAACGCCGCCTACTTCGACGCGGCCAACCTCGACATGCTGACCATGCTGCTCGAGACCATCGAGCCCGACATCATCGTCCCGATACACTACCGGCACCACGAGGTCTCGGAGCTGCCGCGCGGCATGCGCCCGATCGCCGACTACATGGCCGCCTACGATCCTCTCTACGTCGACGGCAACGTCGCGGTGCTCGACCCGGACAACCTCACCGAGTGGCCGGGTTTGATCGTCCTGAAGCCTTCGCCGGAGGTTGAGCCCTGGTCCGACGATTTGTACGACGCGTGGGTCGAGGCCAACGAGGGCGCCGGCATGCTGTCGGATTCGGAGAACGAAGCCGATGAAGCTCGCGCCGAGGAAGCTCTGTGGGAAGGGCTGTTCCACTACGAATCGGCGATGGATCTCGCCCCCACGGTGCTGCGCTTCGGCTACGGAGCCAGCCGCGCGCTGGCGGCGCTAGGGCAGGTCGACGACGCCATAGAGACGCTCGATCACGCCCTGGCGCGGGCGCCGCGCGCCGATTGGACCGACCGCGCCCGGGTGCACATGTTGCTCGGCGAGCTGTACGAAGCGGCCGAGCAGCCCGCTATTGCCATCGCCCACTACGCGTACGTGGCTGCGCAGAAGCACACCCACGAGACAGAATTGCGGAACCGCGCTCTCCACAGACTCCAGGACCTGAGGCAAGAAAGATGAGAGATCTTCAACGATACGTCCGGTCGCGCCCCGCCATGGGTCGCGTCCAGTCCGGGGTAGTCGGCGGCCTCTTCGTTCTTTCCTTGATGTTGTCGCCCGTCGCAGCGTCGAATGCGACATCGCAGGACGCTGCACCGGCGCAGCAACGCATCACGATGCAGGAGGTCCTGTCGGGCGACCCGATCCCCGCCGACCACCGGGTTGCCTACGGCGATCACGAGATGCAGTTCGGCGATCTGCGCCTGCCCGACACACCGGGGCCTTGGCCGGTGGCGATCCTCATCCATGGCGGCTGCTGGCTCGACATCGCGACGCTGCAGTACTTCGACCGCGTTGCCGAGGCGATCACCGACCTCGGGATAGCGACCTGGAACATCGAGTACCGACCGGTCGATGTCGAGGGTGGCGGCTGGCCGAATACCTTTCTCGACGTGGCGCACGGCGTCGACAAGGTGCGCGACCTCGCCCGCGAGCACAACCTCGATCTCGACCGAGTGATCACGTTGGGCCACTCTGCCGGCGGACACCTGGCGCTGTGGGCGGCCGGCAGGCCACGGATCTACGACGACAGCGACATCTACACGTCTGATCCCCTGCCGATTTCGGCCGCCATCAGCCTGGGCGGTGTTCCAGAATTGCGGCGGTTTCGCCTCCTCGACCCGAACCCCTGCGGCGACGCCGTCGACCGTCTCATGGGCGGCGGCCCGCGCGAGGTCCCGGAGCGTTACCTGGCCGGATCGCCCTTCCAGATGTTGCCGTTGAACGTGCCGCAGCGGCACATCACCGGCCGCGACGACCGCATCGTGCCGCCACGGCAAGTCTCGGCCTACAACTACGAGGCGCAAGCCGCCGACGACTCCGAGATGATCATCGTTCCCGATGCCGGGCACTGGGAAGTGGTCTGGCCGGGGACGCCGGCCTGGGATCAGGTCGAGGCCACCGTACTTTCGTTGATCGGCGTCCGGTGAGCGTTGGAACGGGGATTCCGACGTACGCCGTGGAGGTCGGCGGCATCGAGCGGTTGGGCTCGGTATCCACGCGCCGCCGGGGTCGTCGGCTCGCCGGCTTCGCCCTCGCCGCGGCAGCGGTGATCGCCTGTGCCCCAGACAATCCAGCCACGAATCCCGCGGGGGAGACTTCCGGCAACCTCGCAGTAGCCGGCGAAATCGTCCTCGAGGGGCTCGAGGTCATTCTTTCCGATGCCGACGTCGACCTGTCGATGCCGGCCGCGATCGACGTCGATGCTGACGGCAACATCTGGGTCGTCGACCGGCGACTCCACCAGATGCTTGTTGTCAGCCCGGAGGGCGAGGTACTGCGCACCATCGGCCGCAACGGCGAAGGGCCGGGCGAGTTTCGGGGTCCCCGCGGCCTCGGCATCCGCGGCGATCGGGTGTACGTCCTCGACAACGTCCACGGCGTGCAGGCGTTCGACATGGAGGGCAACTACCTCTCCGAGTACCCCGCCGTTCGGATCTTCTTCGATTTCGATTTCACTGGCGACGGGGGCCTGGTGACCAACAACAACCGGGTGTGGGCGCGCGGCGCGATGATCGCGGCGTTGGGCCCGGACGGCGGAGAACCCACGCTTTTCGGCGAGCTACCGTTTCCCGACACCGGATTCAATTTCCGCGCCCTGCAGGAACAGGTCTTAGAGGGCATCATCCCCGACGTGCTGCGCAACGGCGCCCTCCCGGTCGCCGCCGCGGATGGCTCGCTGTGGGTGGTGATCCATACCGAGTCGACCATCCGGCGCTACGGCGCCGATGGAACGCTGCTCTCCGAAATCTCGTTCCTTCTCCCGGAGCTGCCCGGGATCATCGACCAGTACCTCGCTGACTTCGCCGCGGCGCCGCCCGGCGATTCGTTTTTCTTTCCGTCGCTCGTCGGCGCGGCGTTCGCCATCGATGACTCGCTTCTCTTGCTGTGGGAGACCGTCGAGGGTGAGCCTGGCCTGGTCACGCTGCATGGACCCGACGGCGCCATCGTCCAGCGTCTGCTGATCCCCGAGCTCGACATGGGCGGCGGCGGCGGGACGGTAATGGGGTTGGCCGTCGACTTGTCGCGCCGCCGGCTCTACGCAAGCGTTTCCGACATCGCCACGATCTTCGGCATCGATCTGCCCGATTCCGTGGCCTTCTGAACAACTCCGCACGATCAAAGCCCCGCCTGCGTGTGCGAGACAAGGGATCGGCTGCACGTAGAAGGCGAGGAATCAGCGGTTGGGTCAGCTCTCCGCGATGAGGTGCGCGACCACGTCGGTGTGTGCGTTGGTCGCCGCAGCCAACGGAGCATCCGCGGTCAGCAACGAAGTGCCAAGCGCCTCGGCTAGGGCCACGTAATTGGCATCGTAGGTGGAGAAGTTGTTACGCAGATCGAAGGTCCTTTGCAACAACGGCCCGTGCTCGTAGCGCTCCAAGGGCAGGTTGCGTAGGTCGTCGATGATCAACCTCGCTTTTGCCACGGTCTCAACCCGCCCTCGCAGGAGCGCGCCCCGGACCGCTGCCGCCACCTCGATGTCGCAGAGAGACGGTACGTGCAGCTCGACGTCCGGGTTCTTGAACAGGCGGGCCAGCACCTTGGCGTCGCCGGTATGGAGGAGAAAATCCACAATTGCCGATGCATCGACGACGGCGTGTCGCAGTCGAACGACGGGGGTCACTCGCGCCCGGCCTCGCGCCGTGCCTCGTGAACGAGCTCGGCCGCCGTGACGTCTCCGAGGTCGATGGGCTCGCGGCTCAAGATGCGGTCGATCACGGCGCGGCGATCATCGCGAGACACCTCGCGTTCGAAGATCTCCTGGAGGTAGTCGGTGAGCGTCATGCCGCGGAGCTTGGCGCGGCGGATTCGTTGTCCTCCCCTCCTTGTAAGACGGTCGCGGATCGGTGCCTTGTGCGATCATAGGGCGACCCGCCGATCCGCCTTTTGTCATTACCGCGGGGCGAGGCCTGCCCGTTCGACTGGAGATCGCGTGACATGAGAGGCAAGCTCGGATTCCTCGTAATGGCGTGGGTGTCGTGCGCCGTGGCTGGCGGCGTTGCGGACGTCGCGGTGTTCGCGGGGGCTACACCAGCGATCGAGGAGCCGGCGACCAGGGCGCAGACGCGCGACTACGCGGCGCTTTCGAAAGAGATCTACGCCGAGCTCATCGCCTTTCGCTCGACCGCTGACATGCCCGAGAACGTCAAGGCAGCGGCCGAGGCGATACAGCGCCGGCTGATCGACGCTGGTTTCCCCGCCGAGGACGTCCAGGTCGTGAGCCCGGATCCAGCGCTCGGCAGCGTCGTGGCGCGGTTCCGGGGGCAAGCCCCCGGCGGTGGCCCGCCGACCCGAGAACCGGTCATGTTGATGGCGCACATCGACGTCGTCGACGCGCTGCGCTCCGATTGGGATTTTGAGCCCTTCGAGCTGCGCGAGATCGACGGTTATTTCTACGGCCGCGGCACCGAGGACAACAAGGCCGGCATCGCCCATATCGTCACCAGCTTCATCTGGATGCGCGACGAGGGCTACGTGCCGGATCGCGACCTGATCGCGGTGTTTACCGCCGACGAGGAGACCAGCAGCGACGCCATCAAGTATCTGGTGCGCGAGCGTCGCGACCTGGTCGACTCGGCCTTCGCCATCAACGCCGATGCCGGTGGCGGCGAGCTGTTCGACGGCGAGCCCAACATCTTCAATGTGCAGGCGGCTGAGAAGATCTACGTGACCTTCCGCTTCACGGCGACGAACCCGGGCGGGCACAGCTCGCGGCCGCGCCCCGACAACGCCATCTACGAGCTCACGATGGCGCTCGCACGGCTTTCTGAATTCACCTTCCCAGTCGACGTCGGCGAGGTGGCGCGTCTGTACTTCGAGCGCTCGTCGTCCTTTACGGATGGGCAGGCGGCGGTGGATATGCAGGCGGTGGCGAAGGACCCCCCGGACGGGGCGGCGGCAGCGCGCCTGTCGGCGGATTCGCCGTTCTACAACGCCATCCTGCACACGACATGCGTGGCGACACGTCTCGCTGCCGGCCACGCCGACAACGCTCTGCCGCAAACCGCCGAGGCAACGGTGAATTGCCGGGTATTGCCGGGGCAGAACCCCGATGACGTCGAGGCCACCCTCCGCGAAGTGGTCGGCAACGACGAGATCCAGATCACCCGGGTCAACACACCGACGGCGTCCGATCCGTCGCCATTGACCGAGGAGATCATGGGAATCCTCGAGCCCATCGTCGAGGACATGTGGCCGGGCGTTCCGATCATCCCGACCATGTCGCCCGGGGCGACCGACGGCAACTACGTGCGCAACGCCGGCATCCCGGTATACGGCGTCGCGGCGATCTTCGGCGATCCGAACGATTCGCGCGCCCACGGTCAGAACGAGCGCGTCGGTATCAAGGAATACTATGACGCCCAGGAGTTCTGGTACCGGCTGCTGAAGAGCCTTTCCGGCGGCTAAGCAGGGCTCATCCCCAACGAAAGACATCCGGCGGCTAAGCCTGTCCTACGGGCTGTTCAGCTACGACCTGGAGAGCGGCGATCTGCTCTGGGCGACGCGCTTCCGGAGAACGAGGTACGCACCGAGATCGTCGCCCTCGGCCCCGGTTGGCTCATCAGCTACGACCTCGATGGTGACGAGCTCTGGCGCATGTCGCGATTCTCGCAAATGATCATCCAGAGCCCGTTTGCGTCGGATGGCCGGGCGGCACCTACCTGCCCACACCGGTCCTGTACGACGGCGGCCTGTACGTTCTCGGCGACACGGGGATCTTCGCCATGTACGATCCCAAGACCGGTGAGCGTCTGTATCGGACCCGCATCCATGCGCAGGCGCGGAACTTCACCGCCTCCCCGACTTGGGCCGATAAGAGGGCAGCGATGTCCGATTCCAACACTAGTCAAGTGCGCGCCATCCGATGCCCCGCCCCTGGTTGTGCGCTAGAATCACGGCGATAATATGCGGAACCTCGCGGCAGCGACGCCAGCCCGGATCGTTTGCCCGCAGAGGCGCGTGATCGCTTTCATATCGGAAGGAACCCGCAGCCCATGAGCGACGGCCAGTCGGTGCGTAGCTTCACCCTATTTCTTGTCAACCCGGCGCCCGACGCCGAGCGCATAGACTTCTCGGTATCGACCCCGCGCGCCCTGCCCGTTCTCGCCGCGGTGACGCCCGACAGGGACTACATCCGCGAGATTCGCCTGATCGATCAGGCGATCGAGGGGTTCCCCTTCCACGACATCGAGAAGGGTGACGTCGTCGGCCTGAGCGTCCACACGGCGAACATCATCTACGCCTACGAGATGGCCGGCGAGTTGAAGGAGCGCGGCGCCACGGTCGTGTTCGGCGGGCCGCACGCCTCGATCTTTCCCGAAGAGGTGCTTCAGCACGGTGACGCCACCGTGACCGGTGATGCCGAGCTGGTGTGGGCGCAGCTGCTGGACGACTACGCCGCTGGGCGCTTGCAGAAGATCTACAAGGGCGGCCGCGTCGACCCGGAATACTTCACCCCGGCGCGCTGGGACCTCATGAACCTCGAGCCCTACTTGATGGCCTCGGTGCAGACGGTTCGCGGGTGCCCCAAGCAGTGCTCGTTCTGCTCGGTATGGGTGCAGGACGGCCAAAGACCGCGGGTGCGTGCCAACGACGCCATCATCCAGGAGCTCAAGTACCTGTATGCTGCGGGCTTCCGCGTCGTGCTGTTCGCCGACGACAACTTCTATCCGTACACGCTCGTAGACATCGAGAACGCCGGCTCCGAGGAGCAGCGCGGTGACTTGCAAGCCGGCTATGACGGCCGCATGGAGCTGCTGGAGCTCCTTGCCGCCGAGATCCCGAGCGACATGAAGTTCTGCACCCAGGTCACCATGGAGGTGGCCGAGAATCCTGCGTACCTGGCGGCTATGCGCAAGGCCAACATCATCGGCGTGCTGATCGGCATCGAGGCGGTCACGGAGGCGGGCCTGAAGGACGTCAGCAAGGAGTGGAACTCGGTGGGCGATGAGCTCATCGAGCGGCTCACGACGATCCGCAGGCTGGGGCCGCAGTTTATCCTCGGCTCGCTGATCTTCGGCCTCGAATCCGACACTCCGGAGTCGCTCGAGTACACCAAGATCTTCTCGCGCGATTGCGGCATGGCGCTGGCCCAGTTCGTGCCGATGGTCCCGTTCCCGGGCACGGTCGATTTTGCATTGATGAAGCGGGGCAAGAAGGTGCTGAAATTGAAGAAGCTCGACACCGACTACTGGCTCGACCCGGACCACCCGCGCATCCTCTACGACCACCCGAACTTCGATAGCGACGAACACCTCCTCCAGAAGGTCGAGGAGGCCTGGGAGGATTTCTACAGCTCGCGGGCGATCTTCAAGCGATCGCGCTCTTTCGGCTACAAGAAGTTGAGAGACCACCTGGCCTACTACGCGGTCAACCGCGGCCTGTTTACCCGCTATCGGCGCCATGGTTTGTCGCAGGACAGCGCCTTGCGCGGCAACAAGAAACGCCGCTTGGCGCGCCTGCTCGGCAAGCTGACGCTGCGGTTGCTCAAGGCGAAGCCGACGCGCGAGGCGATGATCGAGCTCGCTCCGCAGCTCGTGGCCCCGGAGGTGAAGCGCACGGCGGCCTAGGGCTTTAGCTGCGTATTCCAACGTGTCGTGCTCGCCGGGTGCGTGGCCGCGGTAGGAATCGAACCTGCGACTTCCACCGTGTGTAGACGGCACTCTAGCGGCGGCTCATCCGGCGAGCGCCATCGCGCTGAAGCCGGCTGCGCCGAATCCTCAGGGGCGCCGTTGATCGCTGAAGGTGGGGCCCGGGTTCCAGAGCGCGCCGATCGGGCGTTAGGAGTCGTCTCAGGAGCTCGCTTTTCGCCGGCCGGGCCCGGCGCGGATCAGTCGAGCGACTTCACGAAGATGTTGCGGAACATCGTCCGGGTGTCGCGGTCGTGGTTCTGTAGGCCGATGTAGCCGCGCGCCGCAAAATCCTCCACCTTGCCCCTCGGCTGCGCGTCCCAATCGACGACTTTCTCGCCGTTGATCTCGACCGTGATGTGGTCGCCGACGAAGGTGATTCTCATCCGATTCCACTCGCCGGCGCCCTTGGAGGCCATTCTGGTGGATGCCTCGGCGTCGTAGACGGCGCCGGTCTGGTGGATACTGTCACCCGCATCGTAAATCTGGACCTCCCAGGCGTGGTAGATGTAGTCGTCGCTGCTCGGAACGCCTGGAAGACGGACGAAAACGCCTGAATTCGCGCTTTCGACCTCGGTCTTAAACTCCAGATCAAGGACGAAATCACCGAATTCCTCGATCGCGTACCAAAAAAGCCCCATTCCGCCGGATGACGACAGGATTCCGGTCTGCTCGTCGAGCTCGAAGTAGCCGGGACCGTAGTGATTCCACCCGGCCTTCGAAAAAGTCCCGTTGCGCCGCTGTCGGAGGATGCGCTCGAAGCCCTCGGCTTCCAGGTTTTGGGTGCTCGACAAAACTGCCGGGCGATGATGCTCGCGCTCGGCGAGCGCGCCTGAAGAGGCCCCGCCAGCGACAACTGCCGCTAGTCCAAAAGCGACTACTTGAACAATTCGTCTCGCATTCATCTTGCTAGCGCCTCCATGCTCGATGTTCATATTTTTATGAATAGTCGCTATATATGAAATATTTACTCTATCGTGATATTTCGTGTTGGCGGCGGCTAGTATTCGCTTTTTACGGATCTGCTTCGATCAACCGTTGGCCGGGTTCCAATCGCCTCTCGCCACAGCGGGTACGAACGTCTCGAGGTCGGGCGGTGGGAACGCGATCGTTTCCTCCCGCTCGGCGCTCATATAGGCGGTCATCAGCAGCTCGGTGACGTTGACACCGTCGTCGAAGGTCTCCGAAGGTCGCTCGCCGGCCAGAAAACAGCCCACCATGTGCCGATTCTCACCCTCGTAGCCGTATTCGGCCGTCTCTGCGGCCACAATCGGCATCATACCGGTCTCCGCGTTTTGCTTTTCCACCAGATCCTCGCCGGTATCCCCCTGTACGTGCCGGCTGAAGAAGACCTTGGGCCCCATATCGAGCGAATTGAGCGACATCGAGTACTCCGGCCCGAGAAGCTCCATCGTGAGGCGCAAACCTGCCCCGACAAAGCACCACGACGTCGTCGTTTCGACGATTCGGCGGCCCCCCTGCGGATCGCGGTACTCGATCAGGGAGCGGGCGAAGTCCTCCGCAGGCCGGTTGGCGTAGTCGAGCGAACCGTCGCTGTTGTCGGCGAGGATCTTGGCGTAGTGCGGTTGCTGCCACTTCAGACACGACGTGTACGCCGTGACCTTGACGGGGGTCAGCGAGCCACGAGGCGCACCCGGCTCGGTGAGCAGGTAGCGCGCCACTTCGACCGAGTGGCACATCATGTCGTTGAGCACGCCGCCGCCCTGGAGCTCACCCTCCCAGAACCACGGCATGTGGGGGCCGCTGTGCTCCTCGGCGGCGCGCGCCAGGAAGGGCGGGCCGGTGAGCGCCGCCCCCCGGGCCCAGACGATCTCCTTGCCGCGCACCACGCCGGGTGTGAAGAGTTGGTTCTCGAGGTAGCCGTCGAGCAAACCCACCCTCTTGACCAGCTCCGCCATGCGCCGCGCCTCGGCGACGTTGCGGCCAAGCGGCTTTTCGCAGCACACGCCGATCAGCTCGCCGGCACCCGATTCGAGCGCCTCGACGATCTCCTCCATGATGTCGACGTGGGTGAAGTTTGGCGAGCAGATCCAGATGGCATCGATACCGGGATCGGCGACCATCGCGGCCACCGTCTCGAAGACCTTGGCCTCGCCCACGCCCAAGTCGCTGGCCAGCGCCGCGGCGCGAGCCGCGGTCTCGGCGGTGCGGCTCACGACGCCGCGTACGTCGGCGTTACGAACGGCTTCGAAGGACCGGATGTGGAAGCCGGTGACGAAACCGCCGCCCACCATCCCGATACCCAACCGTTCCTTCTTCGCGGGCGACATCAAGCTCTACCCTCTGGCGACATCACGCTTCATCCTCTGGCGACATCAAGCTCCACCCTCTGCTGTGGCGGGCACATGCTCCTCCTTGAAGAAAAGCAAGAAGGCCACCGCGGCGGCCACGGTGATCACCACCGGGACGAGAAACACACGGGTCCAGTCGGTCGCGCCACCCGTCGTGAAGTAGGTCAACACCGCGCCCGAGAAGTTGGCGCCGACAAAGCTGCCGAGCCCGAGCGTTACCATCGCGATCAGGCTCTGCGCCGACCCGCGGACATCCGGTGGGGCGATGTTGTCGACGTGGATGAAGGCGGCGACGAAGAAGAAGACGTAGCAGAAACCGTGCAGTGTCAACGAGGCGAGCACCAGCCAGGGCGGGGCGCCGATCGAGAAGATTACGTAGCGGATGGGCCAGGCGAGCACGCCGATTGCCAACGTCTTGCGCATGCCGAGGCGCTTGAGCGACCACGACAACACGAACGCCATGACGAAGATCTCCGCCGCCTGGCCGATCGTCATCCAGGCCGAGACGCTGGCGACCGGGATGCCGATGCGGTCGGACAGCAGGAACGGCGCCGTCAGCACGTAGTAGAACTGCAACTCGGTGGAGACGACGAAGCAGATCACCAGAAAGATGGTGAAGCGTGGGTCCTTCAGCATCTTCAACGATTCGAGAAAGGCCCACGGACTGCTTGCTTCGCTGCGCGGCGGCGTATGCGGCAGGGTGAACGAGTGGATCCCCATGATGAACGACAGCACGGCGGCGAGGACGAGCAAATCGCCGGTCACCTCGAGAGCCGGGGAGCCCAGCGCCGCCGTGCGCCAGGCGGCCAGCATGAGGCCCGCGGCGATCCAACCGATCGTTCCCCAGACGCGGATGCGCCCGAACTGTTCCTCGGAGTTGTCCATGTTGATCATGGCGATCGAGTTGGTGAGGGCCAAGGTCGGAGCGTACAGCAGGCAGTAGACGAACATCACGAGCATGAGGCTGCCGTAGTCGGTCGTCCGTGAGGCGAGCAGCAGCACCACTCCGCCGGCCAACTGCAGCACCCCGATGATGCGCTCCGAGGCGAAGTAGCGGTCAGCGAGCTGGCCACCGATGAACGACGCGATGATCAACGCCAGCGGGAGCAGCGAGTAGATCGCTCCGATCTGCACGCCGGTGAAGCCGAGGTCGCTATCCAGGTAGGCCGAGAGCACGGCGAACCACGCGCCCCAGATGGCGTACTGCAGGAACATCATGATGCCCAGCTGGATGGCGGTGCTCAATCTAGCAGGCTGGGTTGAACGCGTGGTGGATCTGGCAAGTGAAGCGACCTCTCAGAATTTTTCCGCCCTCTGCCGGGCTCAGACGATCGTTTTCGTCACCGGATCCCAGGTCACCTTGCGGCCCCGTAGGTACGATTCGGTGGCCATGTGGCAGGTCATCGCTTCCTCGAAGGCGCGATCGACGTTGCAGCTCGTCGTTCCGCCGTTGCGGATGGCGTCGACCCATTCCTTGACGTGCAGGTGGGTGGGGTCAAAGCGTCGGCCGCCGCGGTAGGTGAACAGCAAACCGCGGCTGGCGAAATACTGCTCGGTCGCCGTCGTCACTGCATCGATGCCGCGGAAACCCGGCCGGTAGGTGAGCAGCGGGTGGTCGGGGTCGATCACACGCTCATCGATGAGGTTCTCGTAGCGCGTCGACTGTCCCTCGGCGATGACGGTGACGCCGTTGCCGACCTCCATGGTGGCGTCGTGTCCCATCAGTACCTTGCCGCGGCCGCGGCCGTTGGCCAACGTAGCGCTGTAGATAACCGTCAGATTGCGATCCGGGTACTCGTAGACCACCTGGAACGTGTCCGGAACGTCGCGCCCATCCTTGTAGAAGTACACCCCGCCGGAGGCGATGGCGGAGGCTGGAATTCCGAGCTCGAGGATCTGATTGATGGCGTCGTACTCGTGCGACAAGAGGTCGCCCGACAAGCCGGTCCCGTAGTCGAACCAGCAACGCCAGCGGAAGAAGCGCTCGGCCGAAAAATCGGTCGGGTTGGGCGAAGCCGCCTCGTATTGGGCCCAGTCGATGGTGTGGGAGCTGGCGTCCTCGTGGAGGTCGTAGACCCAGGCGCCCACCGGATCGTTGCGGTT
>JADFNY010000264.1 GCA_022563115.1 Acidobacteriota bacterium
ACGCTTTCACGATCGTGTCCGGCGCCGGCGACTTGGCCACCCGAACAGCATTCGGCGACGTCCAACTCCACCTCGAATGGAGAAGCCCGACGGTGTTGACCGGCGAAGGGCAAGAGCGCGGCAACAGCGGCGTGTTTCTCATGGGTTTGTACGAGGTGCAGGTGCTCGACTCCTACGAAAGCCTCACCTATTCGAACGGCCAGGCCGGCAGCATCTACAAGCAGCACATCCCGGCGGTGAATGCGACCCGAGCACCGGGCGAGTGGCAAAGCTACGACATCGTGTTCACGGCGCCACGCTTCGCGCCCGACGGGCAAGTGCAGCAACCGGCAACCATGACCGTCCTGCACAACGGCGTGCTGATCCACAACCACGTCACGCTGCGTGGCCCGACCGTATTCATCGGCGAGCCCGAGTACCAGGCTCACGAAAGCAAGCTGCCTCTGACGCTGCAGGACCATGGCAATCTGGTCAGCTTTCGCAACATCTGGATCCGCGAACTGCAGGACTAGCCCGGGCCGTCGAAGCTATTCCGACGGTCACCAGGCTGCCGCCGTTGTTGCCCTGGCTGTGTCGGATCGGAGACAGCGGAATAGAGAATCCGCGGGATGCTCACACCCATCTCATTGTCGAAATCCAGTCCGCGCGCGGCGAACTGCTCGCGAACCCACCAGCCGATCTCGCCGAGCGTGGTGACGCCGGGTTCGATGACCTCGTTGCTCAGCGCGCGCTCGAGAATCTGCCGGTGCATCTCCAGCGCGTTGCTGAAGGCGACGATCTCCCGCTGCACGCGCCGCACCCTGAAATCGGTGATTACGTTTTCGGCGGAGACGATCCGCGACGAGTATTCGGCGCCGAAGAGGTCGAAGAGGTCGGGATGCCCGCCGCCGCCGAAGAGGGCGCGCTCGATCCTGTCGCCGCCGCGGTCGGTGAAGATCGCGTAGCCGGAGATCGGGCCGAAATGGGCTCGCATCGGGTCAGGATCGCCCTCGCGGACGACGTGGATCCACATGTCAACGTTGTTGTCGCGCATCGCACCCGGCAAGATGAGGTCGAGCTTCTCCTTGCGGATCAGGTGGAGAACCTCGGCCCGCTCTCTGGCCGTTTGCGCGAGTTGCGGAGCGCTGGTCGCCGGCACCATGAGCAGCGCGGTGAAAATAGAATGGCTCGAACCATCATCGTGTTTCCCTCGAGATCGTCGGAATCGTCCCCACCCCGAAGTCACCACGAGCTGCACACCTGGACGTCGGTCCCCGAATGGGGCGGCCAGGATGTTCGCATCGTTCTGGAGCAGAACGTCGCCATGACCGAGGATCGGCTCGTTTTTCTCGGCGGCCGCCAGGTCGAGTGGTAGGTCATCAAGTAATGCCCGAAGCGCGTGCCATGCGGAACACGCTGGCGGTCGCTTCCAAGGCGGCCACACTCGGCGTCGGTACCATGGGGGTGCTCTTTGTCCTCGCGGCGGCGTTGCAATACAACGATCCCGATCCGTACGCTTGGGCGGCACTGTACCTGGCTGCGGCGGGCGTCTCCTTCGCCACGCTGTGGCTTCCGGACGCGTGGAAGATGCCGGCATCGGTTGCCGTAGTGGCCTTCATCTGGGCAGCCACGCTAGCGCCCGCAGTTACGCGCACCTCGTTTCCGGATCTGTTTCAGTCGTGGGAGATGATGAGCACCGAAATGGAGGAAGGGCGCGAGTTTCTGGGCCTGCTGTTGGTTGGAGCCTGGACCGCGTATCTCGCCCAACGGGGCCGCAAGACCCGACAACGTAGCGCCCCGCGAGAGGAGCAAAGCTGACGACCCGATCCTACGAAATCAGAGCGCGAACTCGAAGACTTCGGTGGCCGAGGAGCTTGCGGCGTTCAAGCCTTCCAAAGGCTCCGCATAGTCTGGATGCTCGTTTCCGGCCTCATCGGCCGGAAAGGAGCATTTCATGCCTGCCCGAGAGCTCCTCGAAAAGCTGCATGAGCGCCTGCGCCGTCCGCTCGGGATCATGGCGAACAAACGACGTCGTCGACATGATGTTGGCGAATCGTATTGTTGTCACCCCCAGATCGCGTAGCTGATCGACGTCCACAACGACACGACTAGCGTTCTCGGCCTCGTACTTGTCGAGCAGGTGACGGGGCACATCCCCCTCGTGGATGAGCACGGCGTCGGGGACCCGGCCGCCGTACTCGGCGAGCTCCTTCACATGGCGCGAGGCGGACCAACCGTCCGTCTCGCCGTGCTTGGTCATCAGGTTCACAACGTAGATGAGAGGAGCTCGGCTTTCCCGTATTGCGGTGGAAACACCCTTCACCAGCAGATTCGGCACCGTGGAGGTGAAAATGTCCCCGGGCGCGTAGACGATAACGTCGCTCCTAGCGATTACTTCCAGCGCATACGGATTCGCGGTCGCCTCCGGTTCCAGAAAAGCTCGCTGGATCGGCGCCAGCGGTTCGCCAACCCCATCTAGAAGGCCAGCACTTCCGCGTCCATCGATACTCGCCTCACCGCGAAGTATGTCGCCGTTTGCCAGCTCCGCGCACAAGTGGACATGATCCCAAGTCACGGGGAGCACCCGGCCCCTGATCTTCAGTATCTTGGTAATGGCACCGATGGCCTGTTTCTCCGATCCCAGCGCTTTGGTGAGCGCAAGAATGAAGAGGTTGCCGAAGTTCCGACCCTGCAATGGTGGCTCGTCGAAGCGGAAGGCGAACAGATCCCTCAGCAGCTCCGATTCCTCAGAAAGAGCGACGAGACACCGGCGGAGGTCCCCAGGGGGCAGAACACCGAACGCATCGCGAAGCTCGCCCGAGTCACCGCCCGAATCCATCATGCTAACGATGGACTGGACGTACACGTCGCAGTCTCGCAGGCCGCTCAAGACATGGAACGACCCGGTCCCCCCACCGATGACGCTTACGGTTTTCATGGCGGACACGTGGTTCCTAACCGGAGACAACTCACGACTCTGAATGCTCCGTCACGTCGCCTTCTTTGAAAAGGCCGCCTGCATTGCATCGAGACACCCGCGACGCTGGGCGGCCTCCGGTGTCTTCAGAGGCTCCACCTTGGCGCGTTCGCCGGACAGGTACTGCTCGAATGCTTCCGCAACTAACCCACGCGCGTCCCTACCGTAGGAGGCCAAATGCTCGTCAATCCATTCAGCTACCTGCGCCGACGTGTCATCCTCATCCGAGGCCTGCACACGCGCTTCGAGTTTTGGAAGAAAGTTCTCTACGAAGTCTATTCGCCTGTCGAGCGGTACCAGCCCGGAGATCCGTAGAGCATAGTCGGGCAAGCGCACTCCGATGACGGCCAGCATTTGGCGTGTGAGGTCATCGGCGAGCTCGAGAACGGCCGCGTCCGTCTGGGCCTTCTGCGCCACCAGCGCGTCGTCATCGGCGTCCCGGCCCAGCGGGGCAGACGGCACCTCGACGTAGATCTTGTTCTTCGGCTCCGTTCCCGACGGCCGCAGCGTCAGGCGTGATCCATCTTCCAACCGAAATCCCAGGACGTTGCGCGCGGCGCGGTCCGTCTCCGATAGGAACTCTCCGTGGATGCCACTCTGGTCCCAGTGATCGATCACCTCTGTGACGCGGCGGCCCGCGATTCGCTCCGGAGGCCGGCCACGTAACGCCTCCTGTATTTTCTCGATGTTGGTCACGCCTTCGACGCCGACCATCACCATCGAGATGAGCCGATTCGAATAGTAGCCAAAGCGCCGATAGATGTCGTTGAGGTAGTCGACCAGCGTTCTGCCGTCGCTGCGCTGCAGTGAGGCCAACTCCGCCAGCAGTATGGCCGCTCCCGCCGCATCCTTGTCGCGCAACTCGGTAGTAACGAGGATGCCGTGGCTCTCTTCGACGCCCACGATGAAGTCCTCCAGGTCGAACGGCATGCTCCTGAAGCTACCCTGCTTCTCGATCTGTTCCAGGACGTGGCCGTGATACTTGAACCCGACCAGCAGATCTCCGATCAGCGTTGCGCCGAAATGTTCGACGATCAGCCGCAGAAGCTCTGTGGTGACCTCGGTCTTGATCACCAGGGGATTCGCCGGCAGGCAGTCCAGCTCGTGCATTCGCTCGAGCTTGTAGTGCGTGACGAGCACGGCAATCTCGTCGCCCGTCAAGAACTGGAACGCTCCGTTCCCTGTCGCCGAGCAGACCCCGATACGGTCGGCATCCGGGTCGCAGGACATCACGAGGTCCGCGCCAACCTTTTTGGCGAGCTCGATCGCTCTGTCCATTGACTCGCGCACCTCTGGATTCGGTACCCGGTAGGGCACGGTGGGAAATGCTCCGTCGTCGGTCGCCTGTTCGGCCACAAGGTCCACCTGAAACCCGGCGCGCCGCAACACGGTTCCCACCGTCGTGTCGCCTGTGCCGTGGAGCGGAGTGAACACGATCCTCGCCTGCCGCGCCCTCGGAGCCAGCGACTGGCCGACATTCAATTGGACATAGTCTTCGTGCACTTCGTCAGAAATCCAGGAGACGAGCCGCAAATCCTCCTTGGCATGTTCCAAGGCGAGTGAGGTAAGGAACGGCACCCGCCGCATGACACGCGCCATGCGGTCGTCGTTGGGGGGAACATCCTGACCACCGAGTCGGTTGTAAAACTTGCCGCCGTTGTCGTCGGGGTGGTTGTGCGAGGCCGAGATGTTCAGGCCGGCGCTCGCCCCCAGGCTCCGGATCGTGAACACCAGCTCGGGAGTCGAAACGTATCTTGGCGAGTCCTCGGGCAGAATGTGCACGCGCACGGCATTCGCCGTGTAGACGGCGACCGCCGCGTGGGCAAAGTCGCGAGAACTCATCCCCAACAGCGGATTGTCAAGCTCGGGGTTGTACAGCCCGTGGATGTCGTGAAACTTACGTACGTCGAAAACGACCACCACCGACAGGTTGCCATCGGGATTCTCCTCGCGGAGATAGTTGACGTGCCCCTGCACCGAGGACGCCAGCGTGTGGACGTTGAAACGATTCGTCCCGATGCCGACCGGGCCGCGCCGTCCTCCGGTGCCAAATGGCAGCACCCGATAGAAGCTGTCGAGAAGCAGCGCCCACCGCTCCTGTTCGATGAGCCACAGCAGCTGTGGTCGGTACTCGCCCAGGGTAGGGTCGACGAGCCACTGCCCGAGATTCGTCAGGGCTTCCTCTTTGTAGCCTTCCTCCACCGGTATGCCTGCGAATCCTTGCCGAACCGTCTCCAATGAACGTTCGATTACCTCCCTTTCGTCGGCCGGGAGAGCGGCCACCGTCTCCAGGTAGTTGGAGCGCTCGACGGGCCAGACCTGCATCTGGCGAATCGGAAAGGACGCATCGATCTTTGCTTGTAGGTCGTCCGGGACTTCCTCGGTGTCGACGTCCCTCAATTGCCGGTAGGCGCGAAGCACTTGGCTGAGGTGATTCGCTACGAGATCGAACAGCTCCCGATCACCGTCGCTGAATGGGCGCCGCTGATTCCGCCTCTCTATCTTGAAGACACCAGCCACCGTCTCCCTGGGCACTCCGGTGGTCGAATGCTTGAGAGGTACCGCGTACAGGCAGCCGAAGCCGGTGTCTGCATCGTCGACACCATAGGGATACAGGTATTCGTCCCAAGCACCCAGATGCGCGGGCTGGCGTTGCAGCTCCTCGTACGAGCTGATGAACAGGGACTCTCCGCTCGTTGCTACGGCCGCTGTCAGCCCCTGCGACTCTCCCTCCCAGTCGAGGTGATAGCCGCGTTCAGGGAGTGGGATCGGCTCG
>JADFNY010000265.1 GCA_022563115.1 Acidobacteriota bacterium
GGTCGGGCGCCTGGACCTTCCTGACCGAGTACATGGGCGTCGATGCCGAGGTCGTCAATCGCGGGTTGCCGCAAACCGAGTTCAACATCCCCGGCTCGATCCTGCGCGTCGAGGTGGACACCGACAACCCGCTCGCCTACGGCCTCCCGGAGGAGACGGCGATCTTCTTTCGCAACGATGACGCGTGGTCGCCCGACGCGCCGGGTTCCAACGTCGTCGCCCGCTACCCGTCCGAGGATCTCCTGTTGAGCGGCTGGATCCAGGGCGAGCACTACCTCGTCGATCAGGCCGCCATGCTGGAGTTCCCGCGCGGCCGCGGCCGCATGGTGATGGTTGGCTTCTACCCCGAGTACCGGGCCCAGGCGCGCCTGACACTCAAGATGATGTTCAACGCCATTTTCTACCCGCGTGGTGAGGCGAGTCGCTAGCCCGGACTCATCGAGGATGGGCGTTACGCGATCGGCAGGCGACCGGAAATCAGCCGCGCCTGCTCGACCACGTCCTCGAGCGTCGTGAAGGGCCGGTAGGGGATGCGCGTCTCCTCGAGGAGCGAATCGAGCAGCTCGTCGATGGCCCGTTGGAACGCCAGGTCGGTCGAGCGCATGCCGTCGACTTGCAGGTACTCCTGGTTGATCGGCACCTTGACCAGCAGGTCATAGTTGTTCGACCAGTGCCGAACGAGCCCGAAGATCTCCTTTTGGCGGCCGAACTTAAGTTCCATGTAGCAGTAGTTGTCGAGCACCGATCGGTCACAAACGATGTCGGGGTAGACCTTGCCGAGCTCGATCTCGCGCCGAATCGTTTCGACCTGGATCCAGATCTGTGCCTCGAGGCTGGTGTCCTCGTTGAGCGGAAACGGGCAGCGGCGCGCCACCTCTTCGAGGAACCCGACGTTGGCGCCGAGCTGCTTGAGGTGGGAGGCGAGGCCGAATGCGAGCGTCGTCTTGCCGACCCCGTGGGTTCCGATGAATGCAACCTTCATGGGCGCCTAATCTAGCAGGCCGTGGTGAAAGTGTGGTGGGTTCGGCGCGGCCTGCTGTGCGATGGCGCGGGGGCAGAAAAGCATGAAGCCCCCGGCCTCTCGACCGGGGGCTTCGCTTTCCAACGCTGTCTTTCGTGATCAGGCGGCCTGTTCCAGGTAGTTGTCCAGGCCCGAGCGGATGCGCGCGGCGTCGACCTGCAGGTAGTCGCAGATCTGCTCGAACCAGCTGCCCTCGATGAAATCGGTTGGCGGGCTCTCTTCGATGCGGCGCAGCTTCTCGAGCTCGTGCTTCTTGAGGTTGCTCCGCCCCGCGAAGCGCTCCAGGTACTGCAGATCCATCACCGCGCGCTCGATAACCGTCCGCCAGAGCGCGTGGCAGGCATCCAGATCCCTGTTTTCCTTGGCGTGTTCGGCGATCTGCGCATCGTAGTGCGCGACCGCGTCGCCTTTGAGTTCGCGTACGTGCATGCCGATCACCCCCTTCTTCGTTGCCAGGGGACGTTTTCGCTCGCCCCCTGCCCATCTACCCGGATACTTCGGGTTCGGGCGCGAGAGGCGGTCAGAAGGGCGCCAGCCACTACCCCAGGCCGCTCCCCTTTACGTCCATCGTCGGGGCGCGGCTGGCGCCCTTCTGATCGCCTCACAAGTAAGACGCACCAACTATTAAAAAAGTTTGCCGATTCGCCCGGTCGGGGATCAGCTAAGCTCGGTGCAACCGTAAGCTAGGTCACGCGACTTGCTCAGACGGCCACAAATGAACGGCTTCCAGCCCCGTTTCGCACGTTCGGCCCGAAACCGATGCCTTACCTGACCGCCCATTTCCTCGATCGCGTCAACGAGTGGCTCGTGCGTACCCGCCTGTCGGGACGCCTGCCGCCGCACTGCGGCACCTCGGTGGTCGAGCATATGCGCGGATTCGGCGATGCGATTCATCCCTCGCCGCAGATGCTCGGCGGGTTCGAGCCCGAGCATGTCTCCAGGTCGCTCTGGAAGGCGGTGTCGCCCTGGCCGGGTGCCGAGGGAAACAACAAGATCTGGTACGCGGAACGATTCATGCCGCGATCGGGGACCTCGTCGGTGGCTGGCCGCCAAACGCCCGGCGCCGGTCAGGACGACCCGCCGCCGGCCCTCATCTTGCTGCACGGCTGGCTGCTGGACCGTGCGCAGCTGGCGATCTACCGGTCGTGGGCCCGCCACGTGGCGAAGCGGGGGATCGAGGTCTGGATGCCGTTTTTGCCCTACCACATGCGGCGGGCCGATCCCGGTGAGGTTTCGGGGCAAAGGGCACTTTCGCCGGATCTCTCGACGAGCTTCGACATGGTGCGCCAGGCCGTTGCCGAGGCACGCCTGCTCGCCCGCTGGCTTCGCCGGCGGACGACGCGGGTCGGAATCTGGGGGATGAGCCTCGGAGGTTGGGTGGCGGCGCTCACGACGACGCTCGATGACGATTGGGACGCGGTCGCGCTGTGGGCCCCGGTTGCCGCGCCGGCTGAGGTGCTCTTCGAGAGCGGCTTGGTCGAGTTGCTGCGCGAGGCCATCATCGAAGGCGGGACCTCGGAGGACGATTTCGCCGCCCCGGAGCTCGCGCCGATGACGCCGACCCGTTCCGACACCAAGATCCACCGTTCGACGATGCTCGTCGTCGCCGGCGCCTACGACCAGGTGATCTCGCCGCGCTCGGTGGCACGGCTGGCCTGCCGCTGGAACGTCGACGTCCACTGGGTACCGCACGGGCACATCAGCCTGATGGCGTCACGGGCTCCGGTACGCCACACGGCGAACTTCCTCGAACACACTCTTCTAACAGGGTGCTGAAGAATGGGGGTTCTTCAGCACCCTGTTGACGTAAACCGATTCCTCCGCCGACCGTCTAACAGGCTGCTGAAAAACAGCCCGGGCTTGGCCCATCCGAACATCTGCTCGACGAGCTTGCGCTTCTTTTGACTGACCGCGTAGCCCGGGTGCCGGGTTGTGCGCCGGTCGATGGCGCTGCGCCGATTGGTGTCGTTCTGTGCGACGTGCGGGGTGATGTTCCGATCTCGAAGCCTACGGACGCACTCCCGTGTGTCGTAGCCCTTGTCGGCCGCCAAGGTCACCCTGCGCATACCGGGAATCTCGCCCGCCATCTGCACGGCCGCCTCTCGTTCCGCTGTCCCCGAAGCGATCGTTACACAGGCGTTGGTTGCTAACCCGTGGCGGTTGTCGATCATCAGGTGCCCCATGTAGCAGAGCTTCGACTCAGCGCCTTTACTCTTCTTGTACAGGCGTGCGTCCGGGTCGGTCGTTGACGCGTGCGTATCGTTGGTGCGCCGTTGCCGGCGGAAATCGACGCTCGGGTTGCTGCCGCCCCCAGCGGAGTTTCTCTGATCCTTCGGCTTGAAGCTCTTGTGTGAGGCCCACGCCTCGATCAGCGTGCCGTCCACCGTGAAGTGCTCATCTGACAGCAGGCTACGGCGCCGTGCCTCCGCCAGCACTTCGTCGAATCAGATTTGCGGGTGATGGCACTCGACGCGCTGATCGGCATGGACCCGGAATCGGCCTGGCCGATCCTGCAGCGTATCGGTACCGAGAGCGGCAGCGCGGAGCTTCGCGCACGCAGCGTTTGGTTGCTGAACCAAGTGGATACCGACGAAGCGTTCGACCTGCTCGTCGCGATGGCGCGCAGTGATCCCGATCCCGAGGTGCGCGGGCAGGCATTGTTCTGGCTCGGCCAGCAAGGCGGCTCGCTGGATATGTTGGGCGAGATCGCGCTGAACGATCCCGACGAGGAGCTGCGTGCCCAGGCCCTGTTCGGCATCGCCCAGATCGAGTCCGAGGAGGCGAACGAGTTTCTCCTCCAGATCGCGCGCTCCGATGCTCCGATGGAGGTCCGCAGCAACGCCATTTTTTTGGTTGGGGCAGCGCGGCGATGAACGAATCGTTGACGTGCTGCTCGGGTTGTGGGCCGACGTCGACGACGTCGAAATTCACAACCAGTTGTTGTTCGCGCTCGCGCAGACAAGCACCGAGGCCGCCGTCGATCACCTCGTCGCGGTCGCCATGGACGAGGACGAAGATCCCGAGCTGCGCTCGCAGGCGGTCTTCTGGCTCGGCCAATCGGAACATCCGAAGGCGAAGCAGGCGTTGATCGAGATTATCGGCGGCCGGGTCTTGGCGGAGCTCGAACGATGAGCCGCGGCGAGAACCGATCGTTCGGCGCGTTGCTCGCCACTCTCGGCGCTGTCGTCGCGTTCGCTGTCGCCGGCGCGCCGCGCCGTTTCGCAAGAAAAGTTCTGAGTCGGGTACACGTTCCCGCTGCGCGCTGGCGTACACATCGGGTGCGAGAATCAGCCTGACCGCACCACCAGTTTCGGTTCGGACGACATCCAGTTTCGAGTCGAGCGCCAGGGTGACGAGGCCGACAACGAACCGTGCGACGAGCGCTTCGGTTTGTTCCGGCGCTTCGACGGCAACACTTCGGAGGTCGCCGAGGCTCACCTGCTGACGCTCCGGCGTGCGGCGCGACGTCTGGACGAGCCCGTCGTCTGGGCCGGCGAATTTTCCGCCGCTGCCAGCCTCGCGTTTCTACGTCCCGCGGTTCTCGGCGAGCGGGGTTCGTTGTCGACGCCGTCGCAGCGGGCTCGCGAGCGTCTGCTCTCGGCGATCGCCATGCACGACGACCTCGCCGCGGTCGAGGTCGTGCTGACGGCGCTCGATTCGTCCCAAACCAAGGAATTACGGGAGTCTACGGTCTTTTGGGTGTCCCAAGTGGGGGGCGCCGAGGGGCTGCAACGGTTGCTCGACGTGGCTCGCAACGACACCGCCACAGAGGTGCGCATGCAGTCGATTTTCTGGCTCGGGCAGGTGGCCGGCGAACGCGCCACCGCCGATCTCGCCAACATCGCCGAAGACGATCCGAACACCGAAGTTCGCCAGAGTGCCGTGTTCGCGCTGAGTCAAAGTGAAGACGATGCGGCGATCGAAGCGTTGATCGGAATCGTCCGCTCGCACGACAACCGCGAGGTGGTGAAATCGGCGTTGTTCTGGCTCGGTCAGAGCGGCGACCCGCGCGCCGTCGAGTTGTTTGAACAACTCATTTTCGGCGGCCGATAAGGGGTGCGAGTCTATCCGATTCGCAAACTTGTTTGCTCTGCACGCAAACGTGGAGAGAATGTTCACTTACGTCTTTACTTTGCGAAATTGCATCTCCATAATTCCTTCGATTCGGTGCGTTGATCCAACGCGGAAATTTTCCTTCCACAAGGGGGTAGCACGGTGGCAAAAAGGGGTGGGAAGAAGAAGGCGATCAAGAAGCGGGCCGCCAAGAAGAAGGTGACCAAGCGTAAGGCCACCAAGAAGAAGCGACCAAGCGCAAGGCCACGAAGAAGAAGGCGACCAAGCGTAAGGCGACCAAGCGCAAGGCCACCAAGCGCAAGGCCACGAAGAAGGCCACCAAGCGTAAGGTGACCAAGAAGAAACCGGCCAAGAAGAAGGCCAAGAAGAAACCGGCCAAGAAGAAGGCCGAGAAGAAAGTCAAGAAGAAGACCAAGCGGAAACCCAACCCAGCGTTCATGAGGCCCTTGCAGCTTGATGCAGCTCTGAGCGCGGTGGTCGGCAGCACGCGTATGCCGCGGACCGAAGTTACCAAACAGCTGTGGGTCTACATTCGTAAGAACGGCCTACAGGACAGCGTCGACCGCCGTATGATCAATGCGGACGACAAGCTGAAGGTCGTGTTCAACGGCAAGGCT
>JADFNY010000266.1 GCA_022563115.1 Acidobacteriota bacterium
TAAAGAATAGCGGCACGATCAGGTTGGCTGTTATCAGCAGCATGAGCCACAACCGCCAAGGAACCGGCATCTGCAGCAGGCCCCTATTGAATTTGACGAACGCGTTCATGCGCGTGTCCCGATCCAGCAGGTATGAGCCATGTTTCTTCTCCTATGAAGCGGCCCTCCGTGTCAAGCAAACAGTTTGTCTTTCACATGCCGTGCTCCTGGTAACGCGGGTGAAGTTGGCTGGGTTGTTCAGCGAGGTTCTTCATCCTTCTGTTCGCGCACTTGCTCTCGGTCGATGCCTCGATCACGATCCGGGCCGGCTCGCTCCCTCCCAGAATCGCTGCGTCCGCCCAGAGGTCGGCCGCTTCATCCCATCTATCCTTATGCCTACCTGCTGCCGGCGATCTCGATCGCCTCCTCGTGCAGGGCGCGAACCCGCCGCTCGAGCTCCGCGATGACGGCATCGGGCTCATCGCCCGGGCGGACCGGCGCCAGCGGTTGGCCAAAGCAGACTGCCATCGTCCGGCGCCGGATCCCGTTGCGCGCCGGCCAGTGGCTTCCTCGAGGTAGCACGCCGTGTAGGCCGGCCGTAGCGCACGGAACGATGGGCAGGTGCAGATCGCGCGACATGATTGCGACGCCTCGTTGGAACGACCGGATGTGCCCGTCGGTCGAGATTTCACCCTCGGGGTAGATCAAGATCGCGTAGCCCCGGTCGGCAAGCTCTCCGGCGATGCGCAACGTGGGCCGCCAATCCCCAGCCTGGACGAGGGGAAACAGGTTCAGGCCGACAACGCCCCAGAAGTAGTGCAGTCGACCGCGCGGGTGCTCCGTGAAGTAGTTCCAACGGGCCGCGGCGGCGAGCCGCCCGCGGGCGCGGAGGGAGAGCGCGAACAGAATCGCCGGATCCATGACGCTGACGTGGTTGACCGCCAGAAGGAACGGCGGCCGCAAACTCGCGGCACCGTGGGGGTCGCACACCTCGATGCGCAGAAAGAGGCGCGCCAGCGGATGCATGACGATCTCGCGGAGCACGAACCGCTTTACACGCGTCGGCAGCCAGAAGCGCCACCGCGCCAGGTCCGGTTCATTGCGCGCGCGGCGTGCCCGATACTCGTGTCCCTGGTCCCGCTCCTCCGGCGGCGCCGCGCGAGACGGTGGAGTCGCAGACCGCGCGCCACCACCCCGGGGGCCGGCAATCGAAGGACGGCCGCTTCTGCTGGCCAGATCCTCTGCGAGCTCGGCAATCGTGCGATCGCCGGCGAAGACGTCGTCGCTCAAGCTCGTGTCATAAAGGTCCTCGAGCTGAGCGGCGAGCTCGACCCTTTCCAGCGACGAGAGCAGATCTCCGATCCGCGCCCCCGCCGAGTCGCTGTCGCCGGGCTTCGAGATGGCTGCCAGTACCTGGTCGATGCGGTGCGAGGTCGCCTCGCCGCCCGCGACCGCGGTTGGTGGCACCTGGGCGGCGGACATCGCATCCGCCGGTGCTTGCTGGCGGAGCCAGGCCAGCACGTCGCCACGGCGCACCTTGCCGGTCGGGGTACGGGGCAGGTCGCCGTAGGGCCAGACGTACCAGGCGCGGACGCGCGCGGCATCGGGAAGTGTCTCGTTCGTCGCGCGAACGATCGAATCGACGTCGGCGCCCGGGTAGGTGACCAGCACCGCGCAGACCCCTCCGGAATCTCCCCAGGGCCGCTCGACCACGGCCACGTCGACCAGCTCGGGGGAACTCCTCAAGGCGGCGGCGACGTCCGCCAGATCGACGTTCACACCCGCCGGCGTGACGATACGGTCGGAACGGCGGCCGAGGAAGCGGATGCTGCCGTCCTCGAGTAGTTCGCCGATATCGCCCGTGTACAGCCAACCTTCGGCATCGATGCGCGGGCCGTGCTCGCCCGGTTGGGCCACGTTCCGGCCGCGCACGAGGATCTCCCCGTCGTCGGCGAGGCGCACGTCGACGCCGGGGAGGGGCTTTCCGATGGTCCGCTCCCGGACGCCGAAGGGGTGGTTGAGGGTAACGATCGCTGCCGCCTCGGTGAGGCCGTAACCCTGTATGACGAGATAACCCAGCCGCCTCCAGGCCCCCTCGAGCTCCGGATCGAGCGGGGCGCCGCCGGAGATCACGGCGACCAACCGGCGGCCGAGTCGGCGCCGCAGCTTGCCGAAGAGCAACCAGCGCCGCGGCCAGGGTAGGGAGGCAGCTGTCTCGAGCCGCCGTTCGAGCTCGTCGGTGCCCCACAAGCGGCGGCCCTCATCGAGGAGATGATGCAGGAGGGCCGACAGCGTATGGGGAACCGACGCCAGAACCCAGGCACGTTCGCGGCGGATCGTCGCCGCCAGCTCCGCGGCGGGCATGGCGTCCAAGACGGCGACGTCGGCGTCCAGTGCCACGGGGAGAAAGACGCCCATGAACTGGCCGTACAGGTGCGAGAACGGCAGCGTTGTCGCGATACGGAGCCTCGGGGCCACACGAATCAACCATCTGTAGGCGTCGATCTCGGACTCCATGGCATCGAGGACGGCACGGAAATTCTCGTGCCGCACCTCGACCGACTGCGGCAGCTGCGTCGTGCCCGACGTCAAGACCACCTGGGCAACTCTCTCCGGCTCATCGGGCGGGAGGGGCGGTGCGGCGGTCGACGGCCCGCCTGTGCGTTCGTCGTCGTCAGCGTCGCTGCTGGCCCTTTCCGGCCGCTGCTCACCGGCTCCCGCGTTCCGTTCGACCGGAAGCACGAGCCCGTTCCAACCGAGCTCGAACTGGGGAAGATCAAGCGCGACTCGCGGCAGCTCCGCGTCGGTCAACCAGGCGGTAAGATCGAGCTGTTGTGCCAAGCGGACGACAAGGTCGGGAGGGTGTGCGACATCGATCGGAACCGCGGTGCCTCCGGCCCAGAAAACGCCCATAAGCGCAGCGACCCAGGGCGGCCCATCCTTGAGGTAGATGCCGACCCGATCGCCGACATCGACACCGTTGGCGTGCAGCGTCTGCGCCAGCGAATCGGCGACTGCGACGATGTGCGCGCGGTCCCAGCTCCGCCGCCGCCAGCGCTCCACGCGGCGCAGCTGGCGCCGGGGTGTCGCGCGATAACGCCCGAGGTAATCGAGGAGGTCGGAGCGCGCCGCGGCTCCGTTCCCGGGTGCTCTGCTCCTCGGCATCGTGAACTCCTTTCGCGTAAGTCGTAAGGTGTCCACGCAACCGGGGGTACTGTCAAGTTAACCCTCGAACTGCACAGTTCGGCGATGAACAGCGTCCCGCACAGCTATCGTCGGCATCGCTTCCCACCCCGAAATCATTAGCCACGCCGTGTGGCTGTATCACCGATTCTGCCTGAGCTTCCGCGATGTCGAGGATCTGCTCGCGGAGCGCGGTCGGACGTGAGACGCGCGCAGGACAAGCTGTCACGCTGACCGGAAGCGGTTGAGCCCGAACGCTTGTACTCGGATGAGTACCCACCCGGACGCTGGCTCAGGAACCGGCAGCTCCTCAATCGCCAGCACCTCAGGCGCGCCCGGCTTGCGCATGACTACGGCTCTCATTGTCTTCGTGGTCATGGTCACGCCTTCATCCTGGGGGACTGCCCGCGGCGGCCAAGAACTTTTGCACTGAGCGCATGGACGGGCTCGCTCCAGGCGTGAAACTCTAGCAGCAGCATTGCAGAATGGAGGTTCCGTAATGAACAACCCTGAGTCGGAGCGCTTCGACGCCATCATCATTGGTACGGGGCAGGCGGGGAAACCTGTCGCGGTCGATCTGGCCAACGCGGGCTGGAAAACAGCGATCATCGAGAGGGACCAGGTCGGCGGCGTTTGTGTGAACGTCGGCTGCACACCGACGAAAACGATGGTCGCCAGTGGTCGCGTCGCCTACCTGGCTGGCCGCGCTGCCGACTACGGTGTGCAGACGGGGGCCGTCGAGATCGACATGGGTACGGTGAGGCGGCGCAAGCGCGATATCGTCGAGCTCTTTCGTACCGGCAACGAGCGGCGGCTCGGGAACACCGAAAACCTGGAGTTGATCCGCGGCGAGGGTAGGTTCACCGGTACGCAGGCGATAGAGGTGCGCCTGGCGCAGGGTGGCGAGCGGCTCCTGGAAGCCGAAACGATCTTCATCAACGCCGGGGCTCGTCCGCGCCATCCCGATATCGTCGGCCTCGACGAGGTGGATGGGCTCGACTCGACGTCGATCATGGAGCTCGACGAGGTTCCCGACCATCTCATCGTTCTCGGTGGTGGATACATCGCGGTCGAGTTCGGGCAGCTTTTCCGGCGGTTGGGCGCCGACGTCACCATCGTGCAGCGCCGCGATCAGCTCCTGCCGCGCGAGGATGCCGACGTCGCCGAGGCGATCGCCGAGGTTCTGCGAGAAGACGGCGTGCGGTTGATATTGGGCGGCGAAGCGACGCAGGTCGCGCCGACGGCGGACGGAGGCGTGGAGCTGACGGTGGAGCAGACCTCGACCGCCGGGGCTTCGGACATCGAATCCGCCAACCACTCGGGCTCCTCGGCCATGACGACGAAGATCTCGGGCTCCCACCTGCTGGTGGCGGTGGGGCGCCTACCCAACACCGAGCGGCTAGGGCTCGAGTCGATCGGGGTCGAGGTCGACCGCCGCGGCAACGTCATCGTCGACGAGCGCCTCGAAACCAACGTCGCTGGCGTCTTTGCGCTCGGCGACGTAAATGGTGGACCGGCCTTCACCCACATCGCCTACGACGACTATCGCATCGTGCGCGACAACCTGCTCGGCGACGGAGGAGCGACGACGGAGGGGCGCTTCGTGCCCTACACCGTCTTTATCGACCCGGAGCTCGGGCGCGTCGGGATTACCGAGCGGCAGGCGCGGCAGCGGGATATCGACTACCTCGTCGCGAAGATGCCGATGAGCCACGTCGCCCGCGCGCTCGAGACCGACGAGACCCGGGGCTTCATGAAGGTGCTCGTCGACGGCAACAGCGGCGCGATCCTGGGTTGCGCGATCCTCGGGATCCAAGGTGGCGAGCTCGCGACGATGATTCAGATCGCCATGATGGGAAAGCTGCACTACCGGAAGCTGAAGGAGGCGACCTTCTCGCACCCGACGCTGGCAGAGTCCTTCAACAACCTCTTCCTGTCGCTGGCTTCTCCCCAACGCTGACCGCGGGTTCCGCCGGTCCACTGTCACGACGGGTGCGGCAGCTGGACCCCGAACAACACTGTCAAGTTAACTCCGCTGCCGCGGGATCAGGGCAGTCTGCTTGGCGTTGAGATGGTCTTTCTCAAGCAGCTGCAACGTCGATCCAAACGGCGTGACTGATGATTTCCGGAGGTCGCGGCGCTCGACAGCGCGCCAGCCCAGGCCCTACCAGGCCGCTCCCCATTCGATTAACCCAGGGGCCGGGCCAGCGCGCTCTCGAGCGCCACCTGCCGATCTAGATCAGCGGCACCATCTCGTGGTGTCGTATCTCGCCTCCCGGTCGGCGGAGCAGCCGCTTCTGGACGAGGTCGCTGAGGTCGAGGATCCCGCCGCGAATCTGTTGCGTCGACACGTTGCTGAAGCAGAGTCGCACGTTCACCGTCGCGCCCGGCTCGGCGTTGAACACTTCGCCGGGCGTGTAGGCGATGCGCTGCTGGAGGGCCTCCGGATACAGGTCGTCGAAGCGGCCCTCATCGGGCAACGTGAGCCAGCAACAAAACCCGCCGCCGGGACGTGTCCAGGAAACTTCGTCGGGCATGTGCTCG
>JADFNY010000267.1 GCA_022563115.1 Acidobacteriota bacterium
GCCGGGTTGAGCTCGACGATCCTCTCGTCGGCATCCAGCACCACGACGCCGTCGCGCATTCCTTCGACGATGCTGGCCCGGGCCACCGGCATGATGTCGAGGAACTGTTGTTGGGTGAGCGTCCAAAACATGGCGACACCGGTGAGGGTGAACCCGAACGGGGTCGGGTCAACGGCCATGGCGCCGGCGACGTACAGGACGTTGAGAATCCAGGGGGAGAGCACCGCGATGGCAACCGCCATGCCTTGCTTGCGGTACAGGTGCGGCGACAAGCGCATGGCGCGCAGCATGATGATCGCCGCCGCTGCCCACAGCAAGTACGAGTACGCGGTGTGCACCCAGAACCACGGGCCGTAGCTCAGGCCCAGCAAGCTGATCGATGGTCCTTCAACGATCTCGGCGCGGGTCCAGATCAGGGAGGTGGCGCTCGGGTTCCACAGCAGCGCGAGCGTCGTCAGCGGCACCGCCATCAGCAACGCCAACAGCGGAACACCGGGCTGGGCGACGCGATCGGCGTACTGCAGCGCGAAAACGAACCATGCAACCGGAACCAGCACGATGCCGAAGTACTGGACCTTCGACCAGAACACCTTCTGAGCCAATGGCTCGCTGAGCAGTTCCAGGCCGTAGCTCGCCGCCCAGATGGCGACCGCCAGCAGGAGCAGGGCGAACGCCGTTGCTCCGGGTCCCCGCCGTCTCCAGCCGAGCCCGGCCACCAACAAGCAAATAAGCGCCGCGCCGAACAGCGGCAGCGCATACGAAGTCCAATTCCAGACCATCGATTCCCCACGCCGGGCCGCCCGGCACTCCGGTTACCGGTAGACCTCGAATGGCGACGCACCGAAACCGATTCGTCGCCATGAATAATTCTTATTGATTAGTTTTGCTCATAAAAATAGCATTATAATTAAGTAAAAGTCACTATTGATTATTGCAGGATCGTAAGAGTCATTCCAGGTCCCATCCTAGCCTAGCAGGCCGTGGTAGACGGCTGATGGGGACCCACCGCACTTCCACCACAGCCTGCTGCGGGCGGACCGGCGGCACCTTGCTCACGGGGAAGTAGGCACAAATCCGCCTCAGCAGGCGTCTTCGAGCTGGCCCTTGATGGAGTCGAAGTATCGCTGGAGCGCGTCCACGTGGCGCGCGGCCGTTGCCGCATCGCCTTCGCGAGCGGCCTGCTCGGCGCGACGAGCAACCTCGTAGAGGTTGACGGCGCCGATGTTGCCGGCGCTCGACTTGAGAGAGCGGGCGATCTGCGCGACCGCCTCGAGATCACCGTTGTGCTGGCTGACGCGGGCCCGGCGGATGGTATCCGGAACGGTATCGAGAAAGAGCTCCACCAGTTCGTGGACAAAGTCGTCGCCGCCCATCTTGTCACGGAGCCATTCCAAACGATCGGCGAGCTCGACAGCGCCTTCGTAAGCCATCAGCGGGGCATCGAACTCGACCGCGACCTTATCGTCGTCGCTGAGATGCTCCAAGCGCCAGACCACCCCCGACAGCGCCTCCGGCGAAACACCTCCGGCCGCGACGAAGTGAAGGTTCACCGGCATCACATCCTGCAAGCCGTTGGTGTCCGACAGGCCGACCAGGGCACCACCGAAGCTGAGGTTCACGGTAACCCCGTCGGCAACAAGGGTCGGCGCGCTGTCGGCCTTCGCCACGCTCTTGATGTGGACCGGATAATGAAGATCGAAGCGACGGAACTTTCGCCGTTCCGGCCCTGGATAGGTATTCTCGGGCATCCGAAGATGCTGTCAGCGCGCCAGGATCGGTGTCAATCAAAATCCGACAACGGTAGGCTGTTATTTTCTGACTGGGCACGATGTGCCATCTCGCCCTCGCCCGTGGTACACCTTGGGCGAAACGAAACGTCCTGTCGCCTATCGTACCGAGGAGGATCCGTGACCCGCAAAACGCTCACCTACACCACGTTGCTGACGACCGTTGTCGCGCTCGCCTTCTCCGCCGTTTCGTCTGCCGGAGCCGGCCTGTCCGAGCACCAAGAAACCGCCGACCCCGAAGCCCCTTCGGCGCGCCCCATGCTCGACGCCTGGCAGCGGCTGGCCGGTCGGCTCGCCCCGCAACAGATACAGGCGGTCGGGTTCTCCTTCGACGACGCCATCAGACACGAGTGGTTCTACACGCCGGTCGATCGCGTCGGGCTCCGGATGGGGGACCTCGATGATGACCAGATGAGGGAGCTGCGTACGCTGTTGGACAGCGGCCTCGGTACGACGGGTACCGAAAAGGCCTTCGAGATCGTGCAGCTCGAAGAGATCCTCTTCGCCACTTCGGGCGGCCGCGAGATGCGCAACCCCGGCAACTACTACTTGATGACGTTCGGCATCCCGACCACCGAAGGCGCGTGGGGTTGGCGCTTCGAGGGGCACCACTTCTCGGCCAGCTTCACCATCGTCGACGACCACCTCGTATCGGGGACGCCGGCGTTCTTCGGCGGGAATCCGGCCCGCGTTCCCGAAGACTCCGAAGTACACGCCGGACTGCGCCCGTTCTCCCGCGAGACCGACCTCGGTTTTCGACTGATCGATTCGTTCCACGGCGAGCAACGCAGGCGCGTGATTCTCGACGTCGAGGCACCGCGCGACATTCTCACGGCGAACTCCCAACGCGCCGAGATGGAACCTCCGGAGGGGATTCCGATCGCCGACATGAGCGAGGCGCAGCGTGCTCTTCTCATGGAGCTGATGGGCGTGTACGGCGACCGCATGAACCCGGCGCTGCTCGACTACCAGATGGCGAAGATCCGCCAGGCCGGGATCGAACGCGTCCACTTTGCCTGGGCGGGCGGCACCCAGCCCGGCGAGGGGCACTACTACCGCATCCAGGGCCCGACGTTCGTCATCGAGTACGACAATACGCAGAACAACGCCAACCACGTGCACAGCGTTTGGCGTGATTTCGACGACGACTTCGGCTACGACCCATTGCGCCAGCACCTGGCGGCGGATCACCGCCTCGAGATATCACAACGAATCTCCGACGTCCCGATGAGGTGAGCAACGTCCCCGTGAGGAGAACTGCCCGGTGAAGAAGGCGTTTGGACTGACGGTTCTTTCGTTCACCATCGTGGCCGCCGCTGTCTTGGCGATCAACGCCAACACGGCCACTGCGGTCGGCGGGTCGGCGGTCGAAAACTGGCCCCAGTGGCGCGGCCCCAACCTCGACGGCACGACCAGCGAGACCGGCCTGCCGACCACCTGGAGCGACACGGAAAACGTCGCCTGGACGCTCGAATTGTCCGCGTGGACGGGCGCCACACCGATCATCTGGGAAGACACGATCTTCTTGACCGTCTCGTATGTGCAGCGAGGAGGTGGTGGTGGGGTTGGCCGCCGACGTCGCGGGAGGGGGGCCGCCCCCGCACAGAGCCCCGCACGAACCGAGGACTTGAACGTCGAGCTGTGGCGCGTCGATCGTCGCGACGGCTCGATCATCTGGAAGAAGTTCCTCAGCGATGGCGACCACCAGGAACGCAAGCAGAACATGTCGTCCCCCTCGCCGGTCACCGACGGTGAACACGTCTGGGCGATGACCGGTACCGGCTGGTTGCGGGCCTTCGACTTCGACGGCAACGAGATTTGGGCGCGCAACATCTCGAACGACTACTGGAGATTCGGCCTCAACTGGGGCTTCGCGTCGTCGCCGCTGCTGCACGAGGACGCGCTCTACGTGCAAGTGCTGCACGGCATGAAGACCGACGACCCCTCGTACGTGTTGCGCATCGACAAGATGACCGGCGAGACCGTCTGGATGGTCGAGCGCCCGACCAACGCCATCAACGAGTCTCCCGACTCGTACACCACGCCGGCGCTGCTGCAGTACGACGGCAACACGGAAATCGTCATCAGCGGCGGCGACGTGGTCACCGGCCACGACATCGAGACCGGTGAGGAGCTCTGGCGTGCCGACGGTCTCAACCCGCGGAACAACCGCAACTACCGCATCATCGCCTCACCGGTGGTCATCGGCGACACCATCATCGCCCCCACACGGGTGCGGCCGATGCTGGCGCTCAAGGCGGGTGGGCGCGGCGACATCACGACTTCGCACTTGCTGTGGTCATTCGGCAGCGGCCCCGACGTGCCGACGCCGGTCTCGGACGGCGAGCTGTTGTATGTCGTCGGCGACAACGGCGTCGTCCACTGCCTCGAGCTTGCCACCGGCAAGGTCGTTTACACGAACCAGCGCATCGAGCCTGGCACCTACAGCGCCTCGCCGATCCTCGCCGAAGGCAAGATCTACATCATCAGCGAGGATGGGGTTACCACCGTGTACCGGGCCGGGCGCGAGTTCGAGATCCTGGCGACCAACTCGCTTCCGGGCTACACGCTGAGCACGCCGGCAGTGTCGCACGGACACTTCTACGTCCGTGCCGGCGACCGCCTGTATGCGATCGCCGAGGGAGCCGGGGACCGGTAGCACGGGAAGCTCGTACCTTTGGGGGCGGCTGAGAGGCGCCCCTTTTTTTGAATGCCCGCCACCCGCCCCCGACCGCTCGGCGCCTTCGGCGCCTTCCCGGCCCGCTGGGGACTATTGCCGGTGCAAAGCGTAGAGCTCGTTTCGGCTGTTGATGTAGAGGACTCCGTTGGCAGCGACGGGGGCTCCGTACACGGCGTTGCCGAGGTTCATCTCGGCGAGCTCTTCCATCTCGCGCCCGGCTCGCAGGACGATTACGTCGCCGTCCTCGTCGCCGAGATATACCTTGCCGTCGGCGACGAGCGGAGAGCCCCACACCGCCGCGAAGGTGTCGTACATCCACACCTCCTCGCCGGTGCCGACGTCGAGACAGCGGAAAAAGCCGCTGAAATCCGCTACGTACAGCAGCCCGTCGTGGATCGCGACCGTCGATAGCGAGCGGCGGATCTCCTCCGTGCGCCACACCAAACCCGACTCGGTGATGTCGCCCCGCTGCGTCGCGTCGATGGCGTGGAGGCGGCCACGCCCCTCGCCGTTTTCCGGGTCCTGCCCGTTGGCCACGAACACCTTGTCCTCCCAGACCACCGGCGTGGAAATGATGTTGTTGCGCGTGCGCGGCCACTCCGCATCGGGCGGGTTGGTGTCGAATTCCCACAACATCGAGCCGTCGGTGACGTCGAAGCCGCGCACCCAGCCGTCACCCTGGCCGATGACCACCTGCACGGCACCGTCGATCTCGGCTACAGCGGGGGACGACCACTGGCCGTGCAGGACGTATTCGCCGAGCGGCGCCGCCCGCCACACCAGCTCGCCGGTGTTCTTGTCGAGCGCGATCAGGTCGGGGGCCTGCGGCGACGGCAGGCGGCCCTCTTCGTCCCGGCCGTTCGAGGTGTTGACGATCACCAGGTCGCCGTACACGGCGGGGGCGCTGCTGGTCATATTGTGGGGGAACACGTCGAGCTCGCCGATCATGTCGAAGGTCCACACCACGTCGCCGTCGGCCTCGCCGACGCGAACCTCACCGGTGAACGGCCCATCGTTTTCGCGGTCGAGAAAACCTTCGGTATCGAGGGCAACAACCTCGCCGCGGCTGCTCACGTAATAGAGGCGATCCCCGACGACGGTCGGCGACGAGCAGATGCCCTGGAACGGCCAGTCGTTGACCGGACCGGCCTCCAGCTTGTCGTGCACCATCTGCCAGAGAAACTCGCCGTCCGACTCCCGGAACGCCATCATGATGCCCTTGTCGCCGGCG
>JADFNY010000268.1 GCA_022563115.1 Acidobacteriota bacterium
CCAGCGCCAAGGCCGAGGATCTTTACCGAGAAGCCCAAAAGCACGCCGAGACACTGCTCACAGAGGCCAAGATCGAGGCCCGCGAGCAACACCTCCGTGCCCGGCAGGAATTCGAAGACGAGAGCCGCGACCGCCGGCGCGAGATCAGCAAGCTGGAGCGCCGGATCTCCCGGCGCGACGAGAAGCTCGAGCGCCGCACCAGCGCGTTCGAGGACCGCGAGAAGGAGCTTTCACGCCTCGAGCGCGAGCTCCGCAGCAAGGTCCAGCGCGTCGAGCTCGCCGAAAAGGACGCCAACCAGAGGTGCGACGAAGCCGTTACACGCCTCGAACACATCGCCGGCCAGACGTCGGAACAGGCCAAGCAGGTCCTGATGCAGCTCATGCAGCGTGAGGCCCGCGAACAGGCAAGCAAGACCATCCGCCGCATCGAAGAGGACGCCAAGACGACGGCCAAGAAGCAGGCCGAGCGTATCATCTCGATGGCGATTCAGCGCGCCGCCAGCAACCACGTCGCCGAGCACACCGTTTCGGTCGTCGAGCTGCCGTCGGACGACATGAAGGGCCGGGTCATCGGCCGCGAGGGTCGCAATATCCGTGCCTTCGAGATGATCACAGGCGTCAACCTCATCGTCGATGACACACCGGAGGCGGTGCTGATCTCGACCTTCGATCCGTTGCGCCGTGAGGTCGCGCGGCTCGCCCTCAAGCAGCTCGTCGGAGACGGCCGCATTCACCCCGCTCGCATCGAGGAAGTCGTCGTGCGCATCCGCGCGGATATCGACGAGCAAATCCGACAGGATGGCGCCGAAGCGGCCGCCGACCTCGGCATCCACGAGTTGCACTCCGAGCTGATACGCCTGCTCGGGACGCTCAAGTTTCGCACTTCGTACGGACAGAACGTCCTGAAGCACTCGATCGAGGTGGCGACGATCGCCGGGATTCTCGCCAGCGAGCTCGGCACCGACGCCCACGTGGCGCGCCGCGCCGGCTTGCTGCACGACGTCGGCAAGGCCATCGACCACGAGGTCGAGGGAACCCACCTGACCATCGGCATCGATCTGTTGCGCCGCTACGGGGAATCGGACGCCGTGATCCACGGCATGGAGGCCCACCATTTCGACGTCGAGCCCAAGACCGTTGAGGCGGTCCTCGTACAAGCTGCTGACGCCTTGTCTGCGGCTCGCCCCGGTGCCCGCCGCGACATGCTCGAGACCTACGTCAAGCGCCTGCAGAAGCTCGAAGAGATCGCCGACGCCTTCAACGGCGTCAGCAAGGCCTACGCCATCCAGGCGGGCCGTGAGCTGCGCATCATCGTCGAGTCCGACCAGGTGAGCGACAACGAGGCCGTATGGCTGTCGAAAGACATCGCCAAGCGGATCGAGAAGGAGGTTCAGTACCCGGGCGAGATCAAGGTCACGGTCATTCGTGAAACCCGCGCCGTAGGCTTCGCGCGGTGAGACTGTTGTTCGTCGGCGACGTCGTCGGCAAGCCGGGACGGCGTATCCTGTCGGCCCGGCTCGCCGACCTGCAGGCGACGCACAATGTCGATTTCACCGTCGTCAACGCCGAGAACGTCGCCGCCGGCCGCGGCGTCACCCCGGCGCTCGCCGACGACATCCTGGCGATGGGCGTCGACGTCCTGACGAGCGGAAACCACATCTGGGCTCAAAGGGGCGTGGAGCAGTACTTGGATGCCGAACCCCGCCTGTTGCGGCCCGCCAATTACCCCCCCGATTCGCCCGGCACCGGCGTTTTCCACGGGCGGGCACGTGATGGTCACCCGGTGACCGTGCTCAACCTCCAGGGGCGGGTCTTCCTGCCGCCGATCGAGTGCCCGTTCCGAGCCCTCGACGACATGCTTGATGAGATCGGCGATCCGTCGGCGACGATCTTGCTCGATTTTCACGCCGAGGCGACCTCCGAGAAGCTCGGTATGGGGTGGCACGCCGACGGCAGGGTCAGCGCCGTCATCGGCACCCACACCCACGTGCCGACCGCCGACGCGCGCCTGCTTCCCGCCGGGACCGCATACTGCACCGATGTGGGCATGACGGGCCCCTATGACTCGATCATCGGTACCCGCCCCGATCTTGCGTTGCATCGCTTCATCACCGGCCGCCCGGCGCGCTTCCAGGTCGCTACCGCCAACCCACGTGTTGCCTGCGCGCTGATCGAGATCGACACCGCGACCGGCCGCGCCACGGATATCGAGACCTTCCTCGATCCCCCGGGCTCCCTGCACGCCCCGGGAAACGAAGACGCCGACATCGCCGATCGGATCTTCGACTGATGGCCCTGGCGCCCGGAGAGGACCAACGCCAGGTCTGGACCGTCTCCGAGCTCGTAGAGCTTTCGGGTGAGCTGCTCGCCGAGGCAATGCCCTTTGTCTGGGTGCGCGGTGAGATCAGCGGCTTCTCAGCCCCCGCCAGCGGCCATTGGTATTTCGACCTGAAGGACGACCGCGCCATGATCCCGGCGGTGATGTTCAAGCGTGCCAACAGCCAGGTTCCGTTCGACGTCGAGGAAGGCATGGAGATCATCCTCGGCGGCGAGGTAACGATCTATCCGGTGCGCGGGAAGTTCCAGGTCATCGCCGAGATCCTCGAGCCTGTCGGTTGGGGCGCCCTTCAGCTTGCCTATGAGCAACTCAAGGCGCGTCTCGCTGAAGAGGGATTGTTCGGCGCCGCCCGCAAGCGCCCGCTTCCCGTCCTGCCCCGCTGCGTAGGTGTCGTCACCTCGCCGACCGGAGCGGCGTGGCGGGACATGTGTCGGGTCTGGAAGAAGAATGCGGTGCCGATTCGCGTCCTCCTGTCGCCGGCTCAGGTTCAAGGAACCGGGGCGGCGGACGACATCGTCGCTGCCCTCGACCGTTTGAACCGTCACGCCGAAGCCGAGGTGATCATCGTCGGCCGGGGCGGCGGCTCGCGAGAGGACCTTTGGGCGTTCAACGAGGAGTCGCTGGCGCGCGCCATCGCCGCGTCGGCAATCCCCGTTGTATCGGCCATCGGTCATGAGATCGATCAGACCATTGCCGACCTGGTCGCCGATCGGCGGGCGGCGACACCGACCGCGGCCGCCGAGTTGGTCGCCTCCAGCCGGCAGTTGCTCCTGGATCGCATCGCCGGCGCCGGCCGGCGCGCCCGCTCCGCCGTCGGCCGTCAGTTGCTGGTCACCCGCTCCCGCCTGCGGGAGCCTGGCCTGCGACGCAGTCTCGGCCAACCGGCGCGCCTGCTCTCGGTGTACCGGCAGCGGCTTGACGAGGCCTTCGACAGGGTCAAGACACCGGCCGATCGACGGTTCATCGAAACCCGGCAGACCCTCGGATCTACCGCCCGGCGGCTGACGTCGAAGAACCTCGCCGCGATGACGCTCAAGACTAGCGCCCGCGTCGACGGCGCAGCGCGCCGGCTGGCGCGCTCTCTGCGGCGGCTCATCGAGGCCCGCCAGTCACGCCTCGCGACGGCGGTGGCGCGTATCGACGCCCTCAGTCCATTGGCCGTTCTCGGGCGTGGTTACTCGATTTGCGAGCGCCGCGTCGACGGTGCCATCGTGCGGTCCGCCAACGACGTCGCGGCCGGCGACCCGGTGCGGGTTCGGCTCCAGAAAGACACCCTTGATTGCATCGTGGAGTCGACCGAGAAGGGTACGATCCCGCAACCTTTGTGAGACAATCCGGTACGCATGAGCAAGGCCCCGAAGCAAGAAGCCGACCAGGAAACACTGTCCTTCGGTGATGAAGACCTCACCTTCGACGCCGCTCTCGAGAAGCTGGAAGAGTTGGCTGCGCACCTGGAGGAGGGCGACGTACCTCTGGAGAAGGCGCTCGAAGTCTATGAATCCGCCGTTCACCTCTTCGCCTTTTGCCGCCAACGGCTCGACGGCATGGAGCAGCGCATCGAGCAGCTCTCCGAGACCCTCGACGGCACGTTGACGGTCGAAGCCGCTCCGCCCGCCGTCGACGACGAGAATGGCTAGCCGGCCTGCCGGCGACCCCAGGGCGGCATCCGACGAGGCCGCTCACCTTTTTGCCACCTACCGTGCTCTTATTGACGCCGCGCTGGACCGTGCCCTTCCAGCCGCTGAGGAGCCTCCGGCAGGGTTGCACGAAGCGATGCGCTACTCCGTATTCGCCGGCGGCAAGCGCTTGCGTCCCATCCTCGTGCTCGCCGCCGCCGAGGCTGCGGGAGACCCTGCCAAGGCCGCGGGAGGCGGGCCCGAATCGCTGCTTCCAGCAGCCTGCGCTGTCGAACTGATCCACACCTATTCGCTCATCCACGACGATTTGCCTGCGTTCGACGACGACGACCTCCGGCGCGGGAAACCCACCAGCCACAAGGTCTTCGGCGAGCCCCAAGCGATCCTCACCGGCGACGCGTTGCAGTCGGCGGCCTTCTCGCTCCTCGCCGGCGCCGCCCGCGACACCGACGCGCCCGGGCCATGGATCGATGCCCTGGTGGAATTGGCCGCCGCCGCCGGCAGCGTCGGCATGGCCGCGGGTCAATGGCTCGACATCGAGGCGGAGGGTCAGCCCATCGATATGGTTTCGCTTGAGGCCCTTCACGCCGCCAAGACCGGGGCCCTCTTGACGGCGTGCGTCCGGATCGGCGCCCTCCTCGCCGGCGCCGACGACGCCACGTTGGAGCGGCTCCGCGCCTACGGCCGCGCCGTTTGCCTCGCCTTCCAGATCGTCGACGACATCCTCGACGTCGAGGGATCGGTCGAGAATCTCGGCAAGCTGCCGGGGGTTGATGCCGACCGCGACAAGGCCACCTACCCGGGCCTGCTGGGCCTCGACGGCGCTCGCTCCGAGGCGCGGCGGCTTCGAGACCTGGCCCTGCGACAGATCGAGCCCCTCGGCGCGTCGGCGCGACCGTTGGCGCTGATCGCAAACTTCATTGTCGATCGGAGCCAGTGAGCTCGTCACGCCTGCGCCTCGATCAAGTGCTGGTCGAACGAGGACTGGCTCCTACCCGCAGTCGCGCCCGCGCCGTGATCATGGCGGGGAAGGTGCGCGTGGAGGGCCAAACCGCTTCCAAACCCGGCACCCTGGTCGGCTCCGGCGACCAGATCGAGTTGATCGCGGTACCGCGCTTCGTGGGCCGCGGCGGAGACAAGCTTGCCGCCGCCATCGACGCCTCGGGCCTCGATATAAACGGCCGCGTTTGCTTGGACATCGGCGCCTCAACCGGCGGCTTTACGGACGCACTGCTGCAAGCCGGTGCCGCCGTCGTGGTTGCCGTCGACGTCGGCTACGGCCAGCTCGACTGGCGTCTGCGCCAGGATGCCCGCGTCTTCGTGCTGGAACGGCTCAACGCCCGCTACCTCACCGCCGAAGACCTGCCGGATGAGCTCGGCGCGGCGCCAGAGATCCTGGTGATCGACGTGGCGTTCATCGGCGTCGCCAAGATCCTTCCCGCCGTCGGGAAGGTTTGTGCGCCCGCCTGCGACGCGCTGGTGCTAGTCAAGCCGCAGTTCGAGAGCGGCCCCGATCGGGTCGGCGCCGGTGGCGTGGTCACCGACGCGGCCGCGAGGCGAGAGAGCCTGGCGGCGGTGGGAGGGTCGGCCGAGGAGCTCGGCTGGAGCGTGCGGCTGGAAGGGGGCGGCAACGTTCCCGCTCGGCCCGGCTCCGATCCGACCGTCCTCCTGCTCGACTCGAGCGGCCGTCGCGCGCTGCACC
>JADFNY010000006.1 GCA_022563115.1 Acidobacteriota bacterium
CGGACCGTCAGGACGTCATGGTCTTCCGCGCCCCACAGGAGCCCGACAAGGACTTCATCAAGCGGGTCATGGGCTTGCCGGGCGAGAACATCGTCGTCGAAGGTGGCGCGGTCCTCATCGACGGACAGCCGATCGACGACCCGTACGCCAACCACAAGTCCGTTTTCGGCAACAATTTCCACGACACACGGGAGGCCTTTGACGTGCCCGAGGGCGAGTACTTCGCAATGGGCGACAACCGTGAGAACAGCCGCGACTCACGTTCCTGGGGCGCGGTGCCGGTGTCGCACATCAAGGGCAAGGCGATGCTGGTGTACTGGTCGTACGAGTCCGGCGAGCAGGAATACGTCGGTGGGGTGCGGCAACGATTGATGCAGTTCGGCAGTGTGATGCTGCATTTCTTCACCCGTACACGATGGGGTCGAACGTTCAAGGTCATCTACTAGCGTTAAAGCTCGCGGCGCTGTTCGGCGCCCTGCGAGCGAGGGGGAAAGATGGGCGAACGACGAAGGGTCGCAACACAGAAACGCAGCGAGCGGTCGGTCTGGCGGGACGAGTCGGGGAAGTCCTCGATCCACGGTGTTTTCGCGCTTGCCTTGGTGGTCGGCATGGTCTACTTCGGGATGAAGGTCATCCCGGTGCGGGCCACCGCCTATCAGTTCGACGACGCGATTCGCGACGAGGTGGTGTTCGCCGGCGGCCGGCGTTCCTCGGATGAAGCCATCAAGCGCAACTTGGTCGATCGTGCGGCCATGCTCGGGCTGCCGATCGAGCGCGGCGACATCAGAATCACGCGCCCGGCCGGCAAGTACATCGTCGTCGAGGTCGACTACAAGGTAGAGGTGGAGTTCGTCGGCGGGTACACCTACGTGTGGAACTTCTCGCCGAAGCACGAGGGGCCACTGATCTTCTGATCGCGTCCCGCGCCACGCCTCCACGGCGCCCGCAAGGCACCCCTTGCGTCATCTTGAGTCGTTCAGCGCCCTACGGGCGCAGCGTCTGCGCTATCTGGACGAGCGAGCGGACAAGGAACTGCCGCAGGAAAATGGTGATCATCACCACCACCAGGGGCGAGATGTCGATTCCCGTCATCTGGGGCAGACGGCGGCGGATCGGCCGCAGGATGGGCTCGGTCGTCGTGTACAGAAACTGCACAATGGGGTTGTAGGGATCGGCGTGCACCCACGAGATCACGGCGCGCGCGAAGACCAGGATCAGCAGGAAGGTCAGCCCCATGTTGATCACGGCGGCCACTGCATCGAGCAGATTGGCGAGTACGAACACTGCATCCTCCTCGTGGTGTAGCTTTGCGCCGCGCCGCGACGCTCAGGCGGAACGCTCTCCGAAGATCGCGGTTCCGACCCGCACGATTGTAGCGCCCTCTTCGATCGCGACCTCGAAATCACCGCTCATCCCCATCGATAGGCCGAGCGGCGCAAGCTCTGGGTCGGATGCCGCGATGTCGTCGCGCAGCCGGCGCAGGGTGGCGAAGTAGGGTCTCGAAGCCTCGGGGTCGGGAGCGTAGGGCGCCATCGTCATCAGCCCCCGGAGCACGAGGCCGTCGGCTTCGTAGGCCTGGCGGCAGATGGTCGCGACCTCGGCCACCTGGGCTTCGGACAAAGGTTCAGGCGAGCGCTCGATCTGCACGTAGACCTGCACGCTTCGATCGGCGGCAGTGGCCGAAGCCGAGAGCCGCGGCACCAACGAGGTCGTTCGGACCGAGTGAATGGCGTCGAACAGCCGCGCCGCCAGCGCTGCTTTGTTGCTTTGCAGGGGGCCGATGAAGTGCCACTCGGCGTCGCCTGTGATCTCCGGAATCTTGGCGTCGGCCTCCTGCACCCGGCTCTCGCCCAGGGCGCGTGCTCCCGTCGCCAGCGCCGCCTCGATGCGGGCGGTGTCGATGCGTTTGGATACCGCCAGCAGGGTGATCCCGGCCGGGTCGCGTCCGGCACGATGCGCCGCGGCGCCGATGCGCCGCCGCACACCCTCCAGATTGGCCCCAATGTCAAGCATCGAGGGTGGATGGTAGCATCGGGCCGCTGCACCTGTGAGATGGCCACGAGGGCCGTCTGGAGGCGGCCGGGGGGCGTCAATGGTGATTTGGCAGTACGGTAAGTCGACTGCCGAACGGGGTCGGCGCTGGCGAAACAAACCCGCCCCCGAAACCGTACTAACTACCTGTAATGGCGAGCTAGATGGACGAGGACGATCGAGCCGTCGTGGAGGCGGTACTCAATGGGCAGCAGCATCGCTTCGCCGACCTGGTCGATCGTTACCAGTCGCAAATCGTCAACTATGTTTGCCGCATGTTGGGGAACTACGAGGACGCTGTGGATCTGTCGCAGGATGTTTTCTTGAAGGCCTATTCGGGTCTCGGAAGCTATCAGCCGCAGTACCCGTTCCCGGCGTGGTTGTTTCGCATCGCGCGCAACGCGGCGATCGACGAGATCCGCAAGCGGCGGTTGTTGACGGTCTCGCTGGACGCGCCGGTCGAGTTCGAAAACGGAACGGCGGGACGCGAGGTGGAGTCGCCCGGGCGCGATCCACAAGATTCCTACCTCGGCGTCGAGTTCGCCGACCGCATCTCGTTGGCCATCGACGGGCTACCGGAGAAGTACCGGGAGCCGATCGTCTTGCGGCACGCTGCCGACTTGTCTTATGAAGAGATCGCCGAAACATTGGAGCTTCCCATCGGTACGGTAAAAACACGGATCTTCCGGGCCCGTGACGCCTTGCGGCGGTCGCTGGGTGACCTGTTCGAAGAGCCGTCCACGGATCCCCCAACCGGGCCTGAAGTGCAATGAGTCGTCAACATCCAGATCGGGACAGCCTTGGCGCGTACCTCGAAGAGGTGTTGTCGATCGATGCAACCCAGTGGGTGGAGCATCACCTCGAGGGGTGCGCCGAGTGCGGTGACAAGCTCGAGCAGGAGCGCGCGTTCCTCGAGGAGCTCGGCGGCCTGCATTCCGTCGAACCGCCGGCCGATTTCACCGAGGGCGTGATGGCGCGGGTAGCGCAGCGTCCGGCTTACCAGCCAGCGCCCGAGATGCAGTGGCGACGGATCGGCGTCTGGATCGGCAGCGTCGCGGCGACGATGGTGGTGTTGCTCGGTTTCGTCGGCTGGGTTTTGGTTGCCGGCGCCCCGGCGGAGGGCCCAGAAGTGCCGGCGCAGGTCCCCGACGGTATCGCTTGGGTGATGAAAAGGGGGCTGGACGTCTATTTTTGGGTGACGGGCAAGTTCGATGTCGCTTCGCCGTTGCTGCTGATCGCGTGGAAAGTCTTGCTGGGAATCTTCGAGTACATTCGGCAGAGCGGTTTGGCCGTACAACTGGCGCTCCTGCTGATCACGGTCGGGTTCAACTATTGGTTCACACGATTGGTTCTGAATTATCAGCGGCGGCAATGAGAGCCGGCTCGAAGGGGCCGGTCTGTAGGCAGGCGAGGAGGTTTCGCTAATGTTCCCAAGGATGGCGCGTAACGGGTGGCTGCCGGTCAGCAGATCGGTGGGGCTGTTGCTGGTCGTTGTGGCAAGCGTCGCGGCGATGGGATGCGTCACCGTGCAGGCCGGCGGTAGTGGGTTCACCCTGGGTGGGTCCATCAACGTTGCGGAAGGCGAGGTGGCGCGTGACGACGTCGTCGCCGTGGGTGGCAACGTGCGCATCGACGGACGGGCGCTACGCGACGTCGTGGTCATCGGCGGCAGGCTGGAGATCAACGGTAAAGTCGACGGCAACGTCTCGTGCGTCGGCGGCACGCTGGTGCTCGGCCCGGGCGCCCATATCGAAGGCGACGCGGTCGTCGTCGGCGGCTTTCTGCAACGCCACGACACGGCCCGCATCGACGGCGAGTTTGTCAACGTCAGTATCGGCTACCCGGGGGGGCAATGGGCGCCGTTCTCACGCGGGGGATGGGGCGGTTGGTGGGGCTTTACCCCCTTCGCCTGGATGTTCCGCACGACGCAGCTTTTCTACTGGCTGTTGCTCGCCCTGCTGACCGTCGTCCTGGTGGGCGATCGGGTGTCATCGGCCAGCCACGCGATCTCGCGCGAGCCGTTGCGGCTCGGCGCGATCGGCATGGTAGGCGTCTTCGCCCTCTGCTTCGCGGTCGTCGTGCTGTTCGTATTGTCGTTCGTGATCATCGGCATCCCGTTCTTGATCGCCCTGATCTTCGCCTGCTGGCTGGCGTATATCTTCGGTATCGTCGCCGTCTTCCAGTCGGTCGGGGGTCGGGTCATGGACCTGGTCGGCCGCCCGGAGGCGTCGCAGATCGCGATCGTGCTCTCGGGGGCCCTGGTGATGGGCATCCTGCGCTACATCCCGTTCGGCTTCGGCGGGCTATTGTGGTTCGTCGCTGCGCTGGTGGGCCTCGGCTCGGTGTTCGCGACACGCTTCGGCACCGGTCGCCCGTGGGTCCATCGTTCGACCGCGCCGCCGCTCGGGAGCGAGCCGCCCCCCGGGAGCGAGCCGCCGCCCGAGCCCGAGCCGCAGCCCGAGCCCGAGCCGCAGACCGACGAGTTCGAGGTGCACCCTGATTCCTCGGTCGGCGACGAGTTCGACGAGCCCGCTGCCGACGAGTTCGACGAGCCCGCTGCCGACGAAGACGAGCGCCGTGACGACGACTAGCAGGGTGCTAAACGCTGTCAGTCGGTCGCCGGGGCGGCGAAGAGCCGCTCCGGCGGCACCGGCTCGGCGAGAGCCGTATTCGCCCGCCGCAGCACGACCTGCCCCTTGGGGCCCTTGCGCGGCTTTCTGACGTGCCGCACCTGAGTCCAGCGAACGTTCACCTTGGTGGCGCCGCGCGCGGAGCTGAAGTGCGCCGCCAACGAGGCCGCTTCGCACAGAGCCGCCTCGCTCGGCTCCTCGGAGCGCCCGGGGTTGCGGATCACGACGTGGGAGCCGGGCCCCTCGGCGTGCAGCCAGAAATCATGCGGCCGCGCCAATTTGAAGGTCACCCGCTCGTTAGCGTTGGCGTTGCGCCCGACAAGGATCTCGAATCCGTCGCTCGAGGTGAACACATCGATGGCGGATCCGGGCCTGCGCTTGGGTCGGCCCGGATCCGCGGACCCTGGCTCCGTGGATGAGCCACCGGCGGCTTCGAGAGACGCCGGCTCTGCGCCCGCCGGCGCCGCTTCAGCCGACAGCGGCGCCTCCGGGATGGTCCACGCGCCGGTAGTGATCGTCACACCTTGCTCCGTGGCGGCTTTGCCGAGGCGCCGGCAGTCGCGAACCGCCCGTGTCGAGCCGACTTCCGACGAGATCCGTCTCAGTGCCCCGACCCGGCCTTCGAGCTGGCGACGCCTCGCGGCGGTGCGTGCGGCGCTGCGCTCGGCGCGTCGGGCGCGCCGGTAGTAGACCTGGGCGTTGTCGACGAGCGTCCGTGCCGGATCGACGGGTATCTCCACCGGAGCGCCGTCGGCGAACGCGTCGGGAACGCGTGCGATGGCGCCGGTCCGTGAGGTCTGCGGGTAGGCCAGCAGCAAGTCGGCCCAGCGCCGGTGCTGCTCGGCATCGCCGGCCGCGGCGGCATCTTCCGAGACCGCGTCGAGGGTACGCAGCAGCCGGGCGATCCCACCGTCAACCGCCGAGTTGAGGCCGCGGCGCGCCGTCTCGAGCGCCTTGAGCGTCGCCCGCAGTGGATAGAACGTCGCCGCCGCCTCATCGAGCGTCGGGAACTCGGTCACCCGCAGGGCCTCGGGGCCATCCTCGAGATGCCGCATCGGGAACGGTGCCACCAGGAACGTGCGGACACCGGGAAGGGCGGGCAGGCTGGCGAGCTCGTCGAGCGCTACGGGTGAATAGATACGCGGCGCCGTCGGCTCGCTCGCGGCGCGCTCTACCTCCGTGCGCGCCGCCGCGCTCAGGGGTACGCCGCCCCGGTGCCGGGCCATGATCTCGCGGGCGATCAGCGGCGACATGCCGGCGATCGCCCGCAGGAGGCCGCCAACCAGCGCGTCGTTGTCCGGCGAGGCGCTCAGCGTGTCCCAGGTGTCGGCCTCGAGATCTTCGATCGCGGCGCGCGTGTCCGCCGCCGGAGCAACGTACAGCTCCCCCACCTTCGGGCGCCCACGTCGTGGTTGCCACGCGGCGCGAACCCGCGCCGTGTGGTCGACGACCAACGCCGTGGCACGGCGAGGTATGAGCTCGAAGACGACCCGGACCGCATCATCGCCGGCGGTGCGCAGCTCGACGATGCGTTCCCCCGGCACCACATCGACCGCTGCGATCCGCCGGCCGCGCAGCAATCGGCGGGCCGCCATGGCGAAGCCGGGCGGTCGCTTTGGCGCCGGGTGCGGTCCCGGACGCTCGTACAGATGGGGGTGGTCAGGCTCGGTTGAAAACCACAGCCGCGGTTCCGAACGCCGGCCGCATACCAGCACGACGTCGTTTTTCGGCAACGCGTACACTTGGTCGATTCGCGCTCCCCGCAGCTTCGCATCGAGCTCGGTCGCCAACCGCTGCAAGACCAATATGTCCACGTGCCGGACCTCGTTTCGACCCCCAGAAAAATAGCCCCGTGGCGAGTGCCACGGGGCTATGATTTCACGCCCCCAGGCCGCGTGTCCGCGACCGCCCGACGGTCAGTACCGTCGCTCGTCGAAGAAGCTCTGCCGCAGATCCTCGGTTACCTGGCGGACCTGGCGCGCATAGCGTGCCGGCGCCCGGCCGCGCTCCAGCAGCAGGGCGTCAAACTTCGTCGGGCCGACGTTGTACGCCGCCAGGGCGTAGTCGAGGCCGTGCTTGTCGTAGCGTTGCAGCAACGAGTACAGATACGAGGTGCCGAGCAGGATGTTGATCTGCGGGTCGGTCAGCAGGCGCTGGCCCTTCCACTCGAGCTGGAGCTCATCGGCGACCGCTCGAGCGGTCGCCGGGCGTAGCTGCATCAGACCGATGGCCCCCGCCTCGGACTCGGCATGAACGTCGAAGCGGCTCTCGGTGAAGATCATTGCCAGAATGAGCTCCGGCTGCAGGTCGTATTGCCGGCTGACCTCGATGATGCTGCGGGCGATCTCGCGGTGCTTATGTCTCGGGACATTGATGTTGTTGGCATCCAGGACGTCGCGGACGTTGGTTTCGATACGCAACGACTCGAGCTCGGCTTCCACCGCGGCGATCGCCCCGTAGTGGGTGCTGCGCTGTCGCCGCAGCTCGTCCAGCTCGGTGGCCTGGTACTGAAACGCCTGTACGAGGACGAGGCAAAACCCCGTCACCGCCAGCGTCAGCCACCGCATTGGACTTCGCATGATGTTCGACTCCTTGTTGCACGCCGGACGTACACCGAGGGTACGGCGTCGCGACCTGGCGTGTTTTGTTCTTCGGTTCTTTACAGAGTGACACCGAGAGTGAAACGGACGACTTTCTTGCCGCCCGTGCTCTCATCCGCCGGCAAGGGTGGGATGTCTGAACTTCGACGTGGTCGGCGGCCAGCTCCTTCTCTACTTCCCAGGAGCTGTCATTGTGTTGTAAGAGAGATTTTAGGGGCTGAAATCACCGGAAGCAAGGCGCCCGCGAACCGGAACTGACCACTGTTGGCGACCTACCCGACAACCTGTTGTTAAAGGACTTATAATGACTTTCAGTAAGTATCAATAAGCAGAAATGAGTGGAAAATGGGGCACCGGAAACGTCGAATTCGAGCTCCTAGACGGCGCTGGAGCGTCGAGTTGACAGGTTCGGCACCGCGCCCCGATAATGCCTTGTAACGGGGGCTTTTTACGGGTTTCGTGACCCTCGCGAGGCCTGGCCGACGGGGGTTTGACGAACGCTCGGTGGCGGTGCCTGCGCCTCGTGCAGCGATGCTCTTGAATCGTTTTCCAGAAGGAGATTGCTATGTCCGCCCGTGTAGCCATTAACGGCTTCGGACGCATCGGTCGCAACACCTTGCGAGCTGCGATTCGCGACGATGCCGACATCGAAATCGTCGCGCTCAACGACCTCACCGACGCCGAGACGCTCGCTCACCTGCTGAAATACGATTCGGTGCACGGCGCGTTCCAGGGAACGGTCGAGGTCGGCGACAACGCGCTCGCTATCAACGGTAACGACGTAGCGGTGCTTTCCGAGCGAGATCCCGCCAATCTTCCCTGGGGCGACCTGGGCATCGACATCGTCATCGAGTCGACCGGGTTCTTCCGCGCCCGACTCGACGCCCAGAAGCATCTCGACGCCGGCGCCAAGAAGGTGCTGATCTCTGCGCCCGCCAAGGATCCCGACGTGACGGTGTGTCTCGGTGTCAACGCCGAAACCTACGACCCCGACAACCACCACATCATCTCCAACGCCTCGTGCACGACCAACTGCCTGGCGCCGGTCGCCAAGGTGATCAACGAGCAGTTTGGTCTCGAGCGCGGCTGGATGACCACGATCCACGCCTATACGAGCGACCAACGGATCCAGGATCTGCCGCACGGCGACCTACGCCGGTCACGGGCTGCGGCGGTGTCGATGATCCCGACGACGACCGGCGCCGCCAAGGCGGTCGGCCTGGTGCTCCCCGATCTGGTCGGCAAGCTCGATGGTTGCGCCGTGCGTGTCCCCACCCCGAACGTCTCGATGGTCGACCTGGTGGTCCACGTCGCCAAGAGCACCTCGGCCGATGAGGTCAACGATGCCTTCCGCGCCGCCGCCGCGACCGAGCCGATGCAGGGAATCCTCATGGTCTCCGACGAGCCCCTGGTGTCGATCGACTACAACGGCAACCCGGCCTCCTCGACGGTGGACGCGGCCTTTACGAGCGTCGTCGACGGCACTTTGGTGCGGGTCATGTCCTGGTACGACAACGAGATGGGTTATTCGACCCGTTTGAAGGACCTCGCCGAGTACGTCGGTGCCCGGCTCGGCTGAGGCTCTCGCCGGCAAGCTCGCGCTCGATGACCTGGCGCCCGAGGGCCGCCGCGTCCTGCTGCGCGCCGACCTGAATCTACCGGTTCAGGAGGGTGCCGTCACCGATACGACGCGTTTGACCGCGATGCTTCCGACCCTGCGAGCGCTGCTCGATGCCGGTGCCACGGCCGTGGTGATGTCGCATCGCGGACGTCCCAAGGGCGAGCGGTTGCAGGAGTTCAGCATGGCGCCCATCGCCGAGGCGATGCGCGCGGCACTCGGCCACGATGTGGCGCTGCTGGCGGATTGCGTCGGGGACGAGGTCGAGGCCGCGGTGGGCGCGCTGGGGCCGGGTGAGGTGGCGCTGCTCGAGAACCTGCGCTATCACCCCGGGGAGACCGCCAACGATGCCGAATTCGCCCGCCGGCTCGCAGGTCTCGCGGACCTCTACGTTGACGACGCCTTCGGGGTGGCGCACCGGGCCCACGCTTCGATCGCCGGTGTCCCGCTGCTCGTCGAGGCCGCCGCCGCCGGCCGCCTGCTCGAGCTCGAGGTGCAGATGTTGAGCCGCTGTCTCGACGATCCCGCCAAGCCGTTCGTGTTGGTTGTCGGGGGCGCCAAGGTCAGCGACAAGCTCGATGCGCTCGCCAACCTCATGCCGCTCGTCGATCGTTTGATCATCGGCGGGGCGATGGCCAACACGGTGCTGACCTGTCAGGGCATCGGCATGGGGAGCTCGCGTATCGAAGAGGGCTCGATCGAGCTTGCCGCCGATCTGCTCGAGCGCGCCGCGCGACAGGGTGTCGAGGTGTTGCTACCCGATGACTTCGTCGTCGCGGCGGATCTCGGCGACGCGGCTTCTGCCACCGTTGTCAGTTCGGTTCCGGCGACCGCGATGGCGCTCGACATCGGCCCGCAGAGCGCCGAGCGTTTCGCCTCGGCGATCGCCGAGGCGCAGACGGTGCTGTGGAACGGCCCCATGGGGGTGTTCGAGATCGAAGAGCTGGCCGCCGGAACCCGGCGCGTTGGCGTCGCCATCGCGGAGGTTACGGGGCGGGGAGGCATCAGCATCGTCGGTGGTGGGGACACCGTCGCCGCGGTGGCGGCGGCGGGCCTGTCAGGCTCGATGAGCCACGTGTCGACGGGCGGCGGCGCGGCGCTCGACTTGCTGAGCGGGACCGTTCTTCCGGGGATCGCGGCGCTCACCGATCGCGCCTCGTGACGGCAGGACGGAGGGGATAGGCTTGCTGATGGAATCAACGCAGTTCGTCACGGTGTGGGAGGTTCTATGAGCGAGCGGACGCCGTTTATTGTCGGCAACTGGAAGATGTACAAAACGGTCATGGAGGCCCGCGAAGCGCTCACCCTGCTGCGTGTCGCGGTGCGCGACGTCAACGGTGTTGACTGCGGGGTAGCACCACCGTTTCCAGCACTCGACGTTTGTGCCGACATCCTCGCCGGCAGCCACATCGCGCTCGCCGGCCAGAACCTCTACCCCGAGGACGAGGGCGCGTTCACCGGCGAAGTATCGGCGCCGATGCTGAAGGCGGTTGGGGCGACCCACGTCATCCTCGGACACTCCGAGCGCCGCCACCTGTTCGGCGAGGATGACGCGCTGATCGCCCGCAAGGTGAAAGCGGCGGTGGACCGCGAGCTCGTGCCAATCCTCTGCGTCGGCGAGACGCAGGAGCAGCGCGAGGCCGACGAGACGGTAGCGGTCGTCACCACGCAGCTCAGCCGTGGCCTCGCCGAGGTCAAGGGCGCCGGGCTGCCGAACCTGGTCGTGGCCTACGAGCCGGTGTGGGCGATCGGTACCGGGTTGAGCGCGACACCGGGCCAGGCGCAGCACGTTCACGCGCTCATCCGCGATTTTCTCGGCGACCTCTTGGGGCCGACGAACGCCGCGCAGATCCGGATTCAGTACGGCGGCAGCGTCAAGCCCGACAACGCCGCCGAGCTGTTCGCCGAGCCCGATATCGACGGAGCTCTGGTCGGCGGCGCCAGCCTCGACCCGGACTCGTTCGCGGCGATTGTCGAGGCTGCAGCGCGTTAGTCAGGCCGCCGTGAGCGTTGTTGGGGGTTCGTTGCTCTGGTAGATTGTTAGAGTACGAGCGTCGTTCCACACCTCGTTTTCCCGGAGTTCACGTCCAACATCAGTGCCGTGTTCAAACGCCGCAGGCGGCTCCGTAAAGAGGCTTTCGAAATGGTTGAAGCGATACTTATCGTCCTGCACATCGTTGTTTGTTTGTTCCTGGTCTTCGTCGTACTGCTGCAGTCGGGCCAAGCCGCGGACCTCGCGGGGGCGTTCGGCGGCGGTGGCAGCCAGACCGCGCTCGGCATGCGTGGAGCGGCGACTATTCTGCAGAAACTGACCACCACGGCGGCGGTTCTCTTCATGCTCACATCGCTGAGCCTGGGGATCGTGGGCCGTACCGAGAGGTCGGTAATCGATGATCTCGAAGTCCCGGTCAGCGCCCCCGCTCAGGGCTCCGAGCAAGCGCCCGCCGGCGGCGATGGCGGTTCCGGCAGCCAGCAGGATTCCGGCCAAGGATCGGGCCAGAACGGCGGCCGATCATCGGAACGACCCAGCGGTGAGTAGGTGCTGGGCTCGAAGGTATTGGGTGCCGAGGTGGCGGAATTTGGCAGACGCGCATGGTTGAGGGCCATGTGGGCTTCAGCCCGTGGGGGTTCGAGTCCCCCCCTCGGCACCATCTTCACCATTCTGACGGGGTGAGCTGTGCAGCCTGAGGCGAACGGCGGATCGCGGCACGTAATTCTGGCCAAGCCGCGGGGCTTCTGCGCCGGCGTCGTGCGAGCCGTCGACATCGTCGACCTGGCGCTCGAGATGTACGGCGCACCGATCTACGTCCGCCACGAGATCGTCCACAACAAGTATGTCGTGCGTGACTTCGAATCACGGGGCGCCGTGTTCGTCGATCGCATCGACGAGGTACCGGACGACAGCATCGTCATCTTCTCGGCCCACGGTATTCCGCCCGACGTACGCCGCGAAGCGGAGAAACGCGGCCTGCGAAGCGTTGACGCTACCTGCCCGCTGGTCACCAAGGTGCACGATGAGGCCCTGCGCTACGTCGAGCAGGGCTACCACATCCTGTTGGTCGGCCACGCCGGGCACGTCGAGGTCGAGGGCACCATGGGCCACGTTCCCGATGATGTCACCCTGGTGCAGACAGAAAGAGACGCAGAGACCGTCGAGGTTCCGGGCGACGGAAAGGTCGCCTACCTGACCCAGACCACGCTGTCGGTGGACGACGTTGCCGGCGTGCTCGCGGTCCTCAAGCGCCGCTTCCCGGACATCGTCGGCCCGGCCAAGGACGACATCTGCTACGCGACGCAGAACCGCCAGGATGCGGTCAAGCGCATGATCCCCGACGTCGATGCCATCTTCGTCGTCGGTGCTCCCAACTCGTCGAACTCCAACCGCCTGGTCGATGTCGGCCGCGCCGCCGGTGTCGCCTCGTACTTGGTGCAGACCCGCGAAGACGTCGAGCCCGAATGGCTCGAAGGTGTCGAGACCGTCGGCATCACCGCCGGCGCGTCGGCGCCCGAGACCCTGGTGATGGACATCGTCGAGGCGTTACGCGGGCCCGACGGCGACGTCGTCGAGATCGACGGTCCCGACGAGCGCGTGCACTTCCCGTTGCCGCCGGAGCTCGTCGAGGACTATCGCGAGCGCGGCTCGAACTTCGAGAGCTCGATCGTGGGCTTCCGCGAGCGCTGGGATATTCCGAGCAGCTGATCCACCGCGGCTTAGCAGGGTGCTGAAGAACTCCCCGGGAGTTCTTCAGCACCCTGCTAGAGGTTTGGGTCGCCTGCAGAGCTACGAGCCCAGGTTCTCGTACCAGCGGATCACGCCGCCGCGGCCGGTGCACACCAGGTCGGGCCGCCCGTCCCGATTCATGTCGCCGCCGACGCAGCTGTTCATCGCCGCTTCGCTCTCGATTCGGGAGTAGGCCCATTCGCCGGTGGCGGGATCTTCAGGCGAGAAGAACACATGGACGCCGGGCGTGGCGTTCGGGTTGTTCGGACTGGCGCGGCTGTTGTCGTTGGCGACGATGTCGACACGTCCGTCGCCGTTGAGGTCGAGGACGACGATCTCGTGTCCGCTCGTGACTTTGTCGAAGATGACCCGGCGTACCCAGCGGCCATCCGACTCGGTGTAGACGACCACTTCGTTCCCGTGCCAGGGCTCGACCGAGGCAACGATGCGCGTGCCGTTGCTCATTCCCATGCCGACGTCGCTGGCGCCCAACCGGGGTGCGTTCCCGACGTGGCCGGGCGAGATCAGCTCCTTTTGGAAGGTCATGGCGTCGCCGGTCCCCGACGCTCTGTACAGCGTGATCCCCTCGAAGCCGGCGACGAGGATCTGGTCGCGGCTTCCCGCGTCCCACTTGACCGGTCGGACCCGATGGATGATCCCCGGAATGCCGTCGGCGAGGGTGTGACGCCGCCAGCCATCCTGGCCGTACCAGAAAACCGATGCGGTGTCCTGGTCGTAGGTAGGCGCCAGGCTGCGCGGTCCGATGAGCGGCGCGTTGATGAGCTCCAGCTCGCCATCGCCGTCGAGGTCGGCCCATGCTACATGGTGCGAGGTCTCGAACCTGTCGATTTGTACGGCGTTCCATGGCTGCCGCGGATCGCCCTGGTGGCTCGCAATCCAGTTGAACCCCTCGCTGTTGGCCGCCTGCATGGCGAAGGCGCTCTGGAACGCCACCTCCGGGATGCCGTCGTCGTCGATGTCGGCCATCGCCTGGTTCACGATGCCGGGCATCCCCGAGACGATCACGTGACGTTCCCAGGTCGGGTTCTCGTGCCATGCCACTTCAGGAATGCTCAATGAGTTGGCGATGACGTCGAGCCGACCGTCATCGTTGAAATCGGCCACTGCAACGGCGTATCCGCCTCGGATCTGCGCGATGTCGTGCGCCCGGAACTGGACGGGGGCCGGGGGCAAAGACTGCGCCGCGGTGAGCGGAGCGGCGGCGATTGCCGCCGCGAGGGTGAAGCTTTTCAGATGCATGACAGAGTTTCTCTCCGGGCTGGCGCCGTCGAGCGGACCTCCACCGGACGGGTTGTACCCCATTAGAATCGTCTTGGAGGGCGCCGGCAAGTGGGGGTCGCCGGACGCCCTTTACTCGTGACGTAGCGAAGCCACCGGGTGGATTCTGGTTGCCCGGTGGGCAGGGACGTAACCACGACCGGAGGGGAGCCGGGTGTCCGATCCTCCTCGGGCCGCAAGCCCGGAAAAGATCCGGTTCTTGTCCCGGTAATCTACGTAGTTTGGATAAGAAATCCATCTGTACCCGGCGTCGCCATCCCGGGCTTGGCCGGGCGCCACGAGCCGATCCGGATCCTCGATACCAAGTGGCCGCAACAACGCTGCGTTCACCAGGCTGAATATCGCCGTGTTCGCACCGATGCCCAATCCCAGACAGAGCAGCACGACGAGGGCGAAGCCGGGGTCTTTCCATAGCATCCGCAGGCCGTGACGGAGATCCCGCAACAATGCTTCCCTCCAGTTCGAGGCCACGCTGCTAGGGGCTGGCAACCGGAGGCTTCGGAACGTCGAACCCCAAACCTCTGACTGGTACCGATTGGGGGATTCCGCCACCCCATGCAACACAGGGGGTTACGTGAACCCCTACATCATCGGCTTGATGATCGCTTCCGCCTGCTCGTCGGTGAGCGCGATCGGCCGGTGGCCGATCGGGCCGCCTTCCTCGAGCACCGGCTCCTGATCGCCGAGGGTCGGGCGCTGGGCCTGGAAGAACTTGCCGATATAGATCTCGTCGCCCCACATCAGCGCCTTCTCGCAGGCCGTCTTCCAGTCCTCAGGATTGTGCCCCTCGTCCTCGAGCTTACGCACCCGGGGACGGAAGAAGGCGTAGTCGTTGTCGTGGTTGAAGGTCACGCAGGGGCTGAAGATGTCGATCAGCGAGAAGCCGCGGTGCTGGATGGCGTCCTTTATCAGCATCTGCAGGTGCTTCTGATTACCGGCGTAGCCGCGCGCCACGAAGGTGGCGCCGTTCATGATCGCCTGGGTGAGAGGGTTCAGGGGCTTTTCGATGTTGCCGAACGGCGTCGACTTGGTCTTCATGCCGAGGTCGCTGGTGGGCGAGATCTGACCGGTCGTCAGGCCGTAGATCTGGTTGTTCATGACCAGGTAGGTCAGGTCGACGTTGCGGCGCGAGATGTGGGTGAAGTGGTTGCCGCCGATGCCGTAGCCGTCGCCGTCGCCGCCGGTGCAGATGACGGTGATCTCGTGGTTGGCCATCTTGACGCCCGTGGCTACCGCCAGCGAGCGGCCGTGCAGCGTGTGCATGCCGTAGGCGTTGAAGTAGCCCGGGAAGTTCGAAGAGCAGCCGATGCCGGCGATGGTGACGACCTCGTGCGGCTTCAGGCCGAGGTCGGAGAGGGCTACCTGAACCGATTTCAGGACACTGAAGTCACCGCAACCCGGACACCAATCCGGATCGACCTTGCCCTTGAAGTCCTTCGAAGTGATTTCCGCGGCCGGCTCTGCAGTTTTGGTTTCACTCATCTTTGCCTCGTTCGTGCGTAAGGTATCGGAAGTCCCGGCTCAGACCATGATCTCGTGCTGCGGCACGTAGATCTCGATGTTGTCGGCGAGCTGTTCCTGCACGCCGGCCACGATGTGGTGGGGCATGAAGGGCTCGCCGTCGTACTTGCGAATGTGGCCGTCGGCCTTGAAGCCGGTCTCACCCCGCAGGTAACGGGCGAACTGACCACTTTGATTGTTCTCGACCATGATGACGCGCTTGGACTTGCCGAGGATCTCGACGATCTGCTCGCCGTGCAACGGCACGATCCACTTCACCGGCAGGTGGTTGGCGGTGATGCCGACGTCGGCGAGCTGCTCGCAGGCCTCGTGGATGACGCCCCAGGTCGAGCCCCAACCGAGCAGCGTGACGTCGGCGTCGGCCGGACCTTCGAGCTCCGGCGGCGCCACACGACCGACGATGCCCTCGAACTTCCGGGACCGCTTCTCGACCATCAGCCGGCGCTTGTGCGGGTTGGTGAACTCGTCGGAGATCAGCACTCCGTCCTCATCGTGCTCGTCGGTGGAGACGACGTGGACGTAGCCCTCGAGGCCGAGGATGGCGCGCGGCGAGATACCGCTCTCGGTGAGCTCGTAGCGCTTGTAGCCACCGCCCTCACGCCCGCCCGGGTCGGCGAGGCCGCCGTCGTCGGCGGGGCGGGGCTCGGTGATCAGCTCACCGCGATCGATCTCGGGTTGCAGGTTGATCTTGCCGGCCGGCACGCTGAACGTGCCCTCGGAGATCAGCAGGTCGGAAAGGACGATGCCGGGGCATTGTGCGGCGTCGCACAGATTGAACAGCTCCGGGACCGTATTGAACGCATCCAGAGCGTTCATGGGGGCGACGATGAAGCGCTGGAAGTCGCCCTGGCTGGCGCCGAGCATCTGCCACAGGTCGCCTTGCTCGGTCTTCGTCGGAACGCCGGTCGATGGTCCGGCGCGCATGACGTTGATGAAAACAACCGGTATTTCCATCATCGCGGCCGCGCCGATGGCTTCGGTCATGAGGGCGAAGCCGCCGCCCGAGGTGGCGCACATGGTGCGCGCCCCGGCGTGGGCGGCGCCGATCACCATGTTGGCGACGCCGATCTCGTCTTCGACCTGACGCACGATGATGCCGAGCTTACGGGCGTTGTTGGCCATCCAGTGGAGCACACCGGTCGCCGGGCTCATCGGATAGGCGGCGTAGAACTTCACGCCGGCCGCCGCGCCGCCCATGGCCAGGGCGTCGTTGCCGCTCCACACGGCGAGTGGCTCGTCGGCGCTGGGGACCAGGTCGGGGAAGGTCTCGAAGTTCTCATGGGTGTAGTCGAACGCCGCCTTGGCGGTGCTGACGTTGAGGTCGACCATCTCCTGTCCCTTGCGCTCGAAAGTCTCCGCCAGCGTCGCGGACAGGACCTCGAAGTCGATCCCCAGGAGCGCCGTGGTCACGCCGATGAACGCCGTGTTCTGCATCAGCTTGTTGGGGTTGTTGTCGGTCAGCTCGCCCACCGGGATGGGCACCAGCGTGACGCCTTCGGGGGCGTCACCGGTCTCGACGTTGCCGCTGTTGTAGACGGCGCGGGCCCCCGGGCCGAGCACCGGCAAATGGCGGTCGAGGGTGTCCTGGTTCAGACACATCAACAGGTCGATCTTGTCGCCGTGGCACGGCAGCTCCGCGTCGGCGATACGGATGGTCAACAGAATATGGCCGCCACGGATGATGGACTGATAGGCGTTGTAGGCGTACATGTGGAGCCCCCGGCGCACGAACATACGCGCCAGGATGTTGCCCGGCGTCGCGATACCTTGGCCGGCGGCGCCGCCGATGGCGAGCGCGAAGTCGAACGTGGCGTCCTTCATTGGACGGAAGCTCCCTCAGAATTAGAGATTCGAAGTCGTGGGTCAGGCCGGGCTATGTGCGGGGCGACCAGCTTTCTCAGGACCCTAAGTCTACCGCGAGATAGCGGGTTGGAGCCAGCTGGAAGACAGCCCCCCCGGGAGTTCTTCAGTACCCGGCTAGTATAGATAGGTGCCGATCCACGGTCGCCACACGGCGGCGGGCAACAGTTGGATGATGGCGTGGGCGGTAGCTTTCTCGTAGGCGCGGTCGAAGGCACGACGATCGTCGCTGCCGCACTTCTTCTCGCGCCAGGCACCGATGGTTTTGCGGTGTTCGTTCGGGTCGCGCACCTCGACGAGGACCTCGATAGCGCCTCGCTCATCGAACGACCCGCCGCGCAACGGCATGATCAGGAGGTTCTCCCGGCGCTGCGCCTCGCGGACGATCGTGGTCGAAAACAGATCGACTTCTTGCAGGCGCCGGTAGATCTCGTCTTCGGCCCACACGTCGATGAGCTCGGGCAGCGTCAGCTGCTCGAGGACTCCGTCTTTGAGCGTTTTGCCGTTCACACCCATGTTCAAGCGGCTCCGGGGCCGAAATCGCTCGGTGCCACATCCGGCGCCATGTTAATTACGGCCCCATGGCGGGTCAACCAACCCGTCCTCTACCATCATGGGCCGGCGGCGAGGCGCGATGCAACCCGGCGGGGAGCGAGAAGGCGGCGTCTACATGCGTTGCGCTTGCTCGGGCTCCTACGGCGTACGATGAAGCACGCCTCCGTCGCCCTCGCGGCGCCCGCCTTCAGAAGAATTGAACCAGGCTTCGCCTACCGCCCGCAGTAGCGTGGGATCTCTTGTTAAGAAACTACTGAACCGTAGGCGGCTCCTCGCCTTCCGCCGGTTCCGCGCTCTCGTACCCTTCGCCCTCGAAGCCGAAGAATTCTTTCGCCCTCTGCTCGATGATGTCGTGGCTGCGGGGGTCGCCGAGGTTCAGCGCCAGCTCGTTGATGATTTTGACCTGCTCGACGAGCCACTCGTTCCAGGCTTCCTGGCAGACGTTGGCCTGAACCTGTTCCTTGAGCTCGGCGCGAAAGGGTATGTGGGCCTCGATCGCCGGCTCGTTTTTCTGGTGTTTGATGCAGAAGACCTCGTCGGCCATGTTTCCTCCAGGGATGGCGTTTGGTGACTCGCGGTATCTAGTGTGCTGTGCGGTGCCCTACGTCGTGCTTCTAGCAGCCCGTCAAAGCCCTCGGGTGATGCGGACGCCGGCGCTGGCGCCGATGCGCGTCGCCCCCGCGGCAATCATCTGTGCGGCGGCTTCACGGTTGCCGATGCCGCCGGATGCCTTCACGCCCAATTCCACGCCGACGATGCGGCGCATGAGCGCAACGTCGTCGGTGGTGGCGCCGCCGGGACCGAAACCGGTCGACGTCTTGACGAACTCGGCGCCGGCATCACGCGAGATCTCGCAGGCGATGATCTTCTCTTCGTCGGTCAACAGCGCGGTCTCAAAGATCACCTTCACGATCGCGCCGCCCTTGTGGGCGGTCACGACCACTTGTTCGATGTCGTGCCGCACCCAGTCGTAGCGCGCCGACTTCAACGCGCCGATGTTGATCACCATGTCGATTTCTTGCGCCCCATCCTGCACGGCGCGTGCGGCCTCGAAGGCCTTGGTCTCGGGCATGTTGGCGCCCAGCGGGAACCCCACCACGGTGCAGGTCAGCACCCGGCTGCCGCGCAGCATGTCGGCCACCAGTGGCACGTAGTAGGGGTTCACGCAGACGCTGGCGAATCCGTAGTCGACCGCCTCACGGCAGATCCGCACGATGTCGGCCTCGGTCGCCTCGGGCTTGAGCACGGTGTGGTCGATGAGCGACGCGATCGCGTCGCTGCTCGGCGGCGTCGCCACCGCCAACCCGATGCGATCGGCCCCGGCGTTGGCGATGGTCGCCACCCGGTCGGCGCACTTGGTCAGACAGTCGGTGCGGCACCAGCACTCCACCTCGTCGTCGGTCTGGCCGGCCATGTCGGCCGCCAGCTGCCGCGTGAGCGCTTGAACCAGTGCCTCTTCCTGCGGCCCGAGCGGGCTCTCGCCGGCCGCCAGCGGCGCGCAGGTGATCTCGATGCCCTTCTCTCGCGCCCGATCTTGTGCCGCAGGGGTGATCAGGGCGTCGGCCGGAACCTGGAGACGGGCGCCGGTCACCGCGTCGACGTCGTCGACGGTGATCGCCGGTCGGCCACGGATTGATACCGTGGGTAACAAGCCACCAGCGTCAGCGCCCGAGATTTCTCCCTGAACCCGCAACCGATGCACCGTCTGCTGCACCAGGTTGCGGAGGTCTGCCCCGGTTACGGGTTGGTTCCTGCGGTGGGACATGAGGGGCATGGTAGATCAAGCTGGTTCTTTTTGAGACCCGCCCCCACCCCTCCTCTCTACAAATCGCGCGAAAGGCGCGCGATTTGTCTCACTCTTCCCGCTAGCTGCCAACGAAATGGGTGGGGAGCCCGCTGGGGCCCCGCCGCCCATCGCCCGCAGTAGCTTGGCGGCGGCCGGACAAAAAAAGCCGGGGGTCGCTCACACGACCCCCGGCCGGTA
>JADFNY010000269.1 GCA_022563115.1 Acidobacteriota bacterium
AACCCGATGCAACAGGGCGATTTCGCCAAGGTCCTCGGTAAGGTGCTGCACCGCCCGGCTTTCGTCCCCACCCCGGCCTTCGCCCTCAAGTTGCTGCTCGGCGGCTTCGCAACCGAATTGCTGACCAGCAAGCGGGTCATCCCGGAGCGCCTTCTGAAGGCCGGCTTCGAGTTTCAGTACCCGGAGCTCGAGCCGGCGCTGCGCCAGGCGCTCGGCAGGTAGCTACTGCTGCTCGACGCCCAGGGTCTCGAGGCCCTGACATGCGGGGTTCCTCTGAGCGGCCCGGGTTGGTACACTTCCGGAGTAGATATCCCCCTTGGCTCTTCGGGGCTAAGGCGCGAAGCCGCGTCGCGAGACGCGGCTTCTGCTTTTTGGGCTGACCAATGAGAACCAACGTCTACATCGACGGCTTTAATCTCTACTATGGCGCGCTCCGAGGCACTGCCCACAAGTGGCTCAATCCCTGGGTCATGTGTCAGGCACTTCTGCCGCAACATCAAATCGCCGAACTGAAATACTTCACTGCCAACGTCAGTAGTCGCCCCAGCGACCCTGGCGCGCCGACGCGGCAACAAGCCTACCTTCGAGCTTTGGCCACTCTGCCCAATACTCAGATTGTCTATGGGCACTTCCTCACCAACGAGGTTTGGATGCCCGAAGCTGGGGTGGGTGTCCTCAACCCGCACCGGAAGCCCGCTCACAAGCTGCGACAGGTCGCTAGCTTTCTAAAGCCCATCCGTGAGGGTGTACTACGCGCGAGTCAATTTGCGACGACTCTCCACGATGCGAACGGAACAGTTCTTGTCTCTAGTCGATCGTTTCAACTATAATAGCTAAAATGGTCGAATAATAAGGGGGCGGGGTTGGCAACTACAGGGAATTCGCGAAGCCGAGCATTTCACACCGCGCGCGGCGAGCCGGTCGAGACGACGACGGTCACCGCGACGGAAGCGAAAAACCAGTTCGGCCACGTTCTCGAAACGGTCGCCCGAGGCGGCGTGGTGGTGGTTACGAAGCACAATGCGCCCAAGGCGGTGATCCTCTCCATCGACGAGTTCAACGCGCTTTCCCGCGCCGGCGAGCTGGAGCTCGACGCCCTGAGCCGGCAATTCGACGCCCTCCTGGAGCGGATGCAGACCCCGGAGGCCCGCGCCGGGATGCAGGCCGCTTTCGAAGCGTCCCCGAGCGCGTTGGGAAAGACGGCAGTAGCCGCCGCGCGCAAGCGTGGCTGATGCGAGTGCGAAGGCTTGCATCTACGTTCTCGCAGGTACCAACGGCGCCGGCAAGAGCAGCATGGGCGGCGCCATGCTGCGTCAAGAAGGCGTCGAGTACTTCAACCCCGACGACGCTGCGGGCCTGATCCTCTCGGCCAATCCCGGCGCCACGCAAGCGCAGGCGAACAGCGTTGGCTGGCACGAGGGGCGCCGGCTGCTCGAACGCGCCATCGACGAACGGCTCAGTTTCGCGTTCGAAACGACGCTCGGCGGACGCACCATCACCGCCTTGCTGGATCGAGCCGCCGCCGAGGGAATCGATGTGCACATCTGGTACGTTGGTCTCGTGAGCCCGGAGCTGCACATCGCCAGAGTGCGCGCCAGAGTGGCGCGGGGCGGACACGACATCCCCGAGGAGAGAATCCGCGAACGATACGTCCGCAGCCGGCTCAACCTGATTCACCTTCTGCCGAATCTCACCGAGCTATTCCTTTACGACAACACTACCGAAGCCGACCCCGCCGACGGCAAGACTCCCGAGCCGCTGCTCATTCTCCACGTGTTTGGCGGCGCCGCGGTCAGCTCGTGTGGCTTGCGCCTGGTGCCGGAGTGGGCCAAGCCGATCGTCGCAGCTGCGTTGGGGTGAGGAGCGGACCGGGGGGCGTTGCCGTTGACAGCCTGCCGACAGCGTGGCCGCTTTCCGTCTTCCATCCTTGCGCGCAATGCATGCGATGCATACACTGTGTGCAGCCGTGGTTGGCGGATCTCGGAACCTCATGCGAGGCGCATCTACGATGAAAAACCTCTCCTTCCGAATCGCGGACGATGTGGCGCACCGCGTCAGCGACCGCGTGCGACGCTGGCGTGCTGAGAGTGACAGCGAGCGCTACAGGCGGATCATCGAGGAATGGGTCCGGCTCCAGGATCACCCGGGGATCCGCTTCGTCGATGGTCCGGCGGGACGGCGCGCGGCGCTGGTCGGGGGCCCCGACGTTTGGGAGATCATCGACACCGCGCGTGCCTACGAGTTCGACACCGCCGCGATTCTCGAAGCGTACCCTTGGCTTTCGGCCGAGCGGCTCGACATCGCGACTCGCTATTTCAATTCCTTTCCCGACGAGATCGACGCGCTGATCGGGGACAACCGCGATGTCGCGGAGGAACTCGCCCACGAGCTCGATCTCGTCGTGCGCGAAAGAACGTCGTCTGAGCCTCGACCGCGGGGGCGGCGCTCGGATTCGTGAGGCTGTCCCTCGACGAGATGATCAGCCCACGCGTGGCCGAGGGTTTGCGCCGCCGTGGATACGACGTCGTCGCCGCCGCCGAACGCGAGACTCTGGGCCGCTCCGATGCGCGCCAGCTCGCTGAAGCGATTCAGGAGCGCCGCGCGCTGGTGACTTTCGACATTCGTGACTTCTCCGTTCTGGCGAAAGCGGCAGCGGTCGCGGGTACCGAGCACTGGGGGATCGTTTTCGTGTCGCCGGCCCGTTTCTCACGCTCGAGTATCGGTGGACTGGTCAGCGCATTGGACCTCTTGCTCTCCCGGAATCCGGACCCGGAGGCGATGAAGAACCAAGCCACATTTCTCGATTCCGAGTGAAACCACCGCTCGACGCCAGAAGCCGGCTTGTGCCGCGACCTGCGGGGTTCCGCTGCGCGGTCCGGGTTGGTACACTTTCCGGAGTAGATATCCCCCGTGGCTCTTCGGGGCTGGGGCGCGAAGCCGCGTCACGAGACGCGGCTTCTGCTTTTCGGGGCTGACCAATGAGAACCAACGTCTACATTGACGGCTTTAATCTCTACTATGGCGCGCTCCGAATTGGGCCGAGGTCCGGGACGAGCTGCAAGAGGAGATCCGCGGGTCGACCTCTGACGGTTGAAGCACCGGCTTCGTGTTGGTCGCGAAGCCCAGCGCGATATCCGCTACGCGGCGGTTTTGTACGAGGCGGAGCGCCCGGGCTCGGGCTTCGGTTTCTGGGGGAGATCGACCGGTTGCTCGAGCGGATCGCCGACGGTCCCTCGCCGTTTCCGAAGATCGGCCGCGGCTTCGCCAGCGAATTGCTGACCAGCAAACGGGTCCTCCCCGAGCGCCTGCTGAAGGCCGGGTTCGAGTTTCAGTACCCGGAGCTCGAGCTGGAGCTGCGCCAGGCGCTCGGCAGGTGAGGTGGGAGCTCACAACAGAAGCTCGTTTGAGTGTCCAAGAAATCAAGCGGTCTGGCTGTGTGCCGACGGGCAAATCAGCGCGCTCGACAAACGGCTACGCACGTTCTCGGTGCAGTTCCGATTTCGCGCGTCTGTGTGCGTGCCGTGGGTACAAGAGCGCGACGATCGCCGTTGCGCACCGTCGCTGCCGAATTCTCTTCGCCATGCTCCGCGACAAGCAGCAGTTCTCACCAACACGACTCGGCCTCGAGGAGGGGCCCTTCACCCGCACGACAACGCGAACTACCTAGCGGCTACTCGATCCCTTGATCCATGCGTCGAACGAACGAGCCCGTGACCCCATGTAGACCCGTGGGTTTACAGCCCAACTAACCGTCTGGGGCCGGGCTCTCCGCAGCGAGATGTGGGGCATTCATGACCCCGAATGGACGGCTGGCGACGACGCTGGATTCATGCAGATCGATCCATCACGTTGTCGACCCCCTTGACAGTTGGTCTTCATGGGCGGGTGACCCCGAGACTCTGCAAACAGGCCGACGGGTGGCGCTGCCGAATTCTCCGATGGGAGAACCGGCAGCCTACGCTGGGCGCTGAGTCGTCTCAGCGCCTTGAGCCTAGTGTCTCTAGCTGAGGCCCTTGAACGTGACGGTGATTGTACTGGCGAGTCCCTCACCTTTTCCAGTGCAGGCTTGCTTCTTGCCACCCTTGGTGTCGAACTTCATCTCCCACGAATCAAGAGCGATGGTTGCGAACTTTCCGGCCGGCGGGAGCCAGTCACCCGTGATGTTCCCGAACATTTGCAGATGATACGTAATCTCAGTCGTCCCATCCTTACCCAAGGCTCCGAAGAAGTAGCTGGCTACCGCCTTCTTGGGAGTGTTCTTTTTCTCAAGATTGATGGCCAGCGCGCCCTCGAACTCGAACGATGGTCCGAAGCAGTTGGACCCGTCGGTTTTGGTGAATTTGTCAACGAAGAACCCCAGATCCAGTGGCATTCCCAGAGCAACGACCTGCGTACTGCTTAGCTTGGTGGGATTGCTTTCTTGGGTTACTCCTCCGCTGTTCACCAAGCCGGTAACACTTACATTGAAGATGCCCGATTGCGGTTTCGCTTCTCCCGTTAGCGTGCCGAAACCAGCAAGCTCGGGTGACGTCGGGGTAACGGTGTCGCTGCTACAGGCGAAAAGCACGCCGGTCAGCACGACCAGCGCGATTTGAGATACTCTGCGGTAACTCATGGGACCAACCTCCTCGTGTTAGGCAGGATTGCCCTGCACTTTGACGGCACGGTGCGTGATTCCGTCTTTGGTGCTGATTCTGGAAGCGCACCGGATTTCGCCCTTCTTCCACCCTGGCGGGCCCTTGAGCCCAACGAGGGGCGTTGCTAGGCTTCTGGCCAGTGCCTCCCCCGAAAAAAAGTCCTCTCGACTCACCATAGGGTGTGGGCGGCGGGGGCGGAAGTCCTGAGGGATTCCTGAGGCTTGCGGGAGGAAGTTCTGAGGATCGGCCCGCAGCCGAGCTTGGCCTGGAGTGCCGGATGCAGGATCAGAAGCCTTCATTAGTGGCTCCAACCGCTGGTTCACCCAAGGGAACCTTCGCCTTCGGCCCCTTTCGGTTCGATCGCAGCAACGGCGTCTTGAGCTCGAACGGGGTCGAGTTTCCTCTGCAGCCTCGGGTGCTGCGGGTGTTGGAACATCTGTTGGAGCGGCCGGGAGAGGTGGTTTCCAAGCAAGAACTGCTCGATGCGGTCTGGCCCGACACGGTGGTGGCGGAGACTTCCCTGATCGAGGCGATCAAGATTCTCCGCCACGCCCTCGGGGATGATCCCCAACAGCCAACCTACATCCAAACCGTCCATCGTCGCGGCTACCGGTTCATCGCCCCGGTGTCGGCGGAACCGGCGATCCTGGGTGGCGAAACGGTGCCGGGCCGGCTTTCCCCCGGCCGCCGATACCGCCTGATCGGCCTGGGGGCGGCCGCCGCAGCCGTACTCGTTGTCGGTACCTTCCTGCTGTGGTCCTGGGCTTCTCGAGAGGGTTTGGAATCGTCGGGGAGCAACGGCGTCGCTAGCGCCGTGGGGTCAGAGACAGCCCTCCCCTTCGAAGAGCGGGACTGGGTGCTGATCGCCGCCTTCGAGAACCGCACGGGAGAGACACTGTTCGACGGCACGCTGGAGCATGCGCTTGGAAGCGAGCTCAGCAACTCGCGGTTCGTCAACGTCGTGCCTGGCGAACGGATCGCGGACACGCTGCGGCTGATGAGGAAGCCAGCCGATGCCCCCG
>JADFNY010000270.1 GCA_022563115.1 Acidobacteriota bacterium
CCAGGTCGAGGCCGGCCATTGTTCCCAGGGGGACGCCGGCAAAGATATTCATGATGCCGCCGGAGGCCAGAAAAGGCGCGGACTGTTCGATGACAACCGCGAGCGGGGCCAGCACGACAACGTCGTCAAAACCAACCGCACCGGAAAATTTTCTCACGGCCTTTTCGAAATCCTCGGGGCTGTCGAAATCTTTCGGGTTGAGGATTTCGAGACAGATGGAGTTTTTCTCGGCCAGGGGGCGGAACTTTTTTTCCATCGAAGCCAGGCGTTCGGCGCTGACGTCGGTTGCCAGGATCGCCGCGGGTGGACGGGCCATTTCCAGGCTGCGCTGGACGTGCATCTGTCCCATGGGTCCCGCCGCGCCGAGAAACCAGGTTTTTCCGCCGGGTTTAAGGTCGGAGCGGGTATTGGCTGTATAGGCCTCGGCCGCTTTGCCGGAAGACGTGGCGACGATCCTCTATACGTCGGGTACCACAGGTGATCCGAAAGGTGTGATCCTGACGAACAACAACCTCTCGTCCAACGTGAAGGCGGTGGAGAGGGTGTTGCCGCCCGTATCGGCGGATACGTCGCTCGTGTTTCTCCCGTTGTCGCACGTGCTGCAGAGGATGGTGTCTTTCCTGCACTTCTCCGAGGGTGTGACCCAGGTGTTCGCCCATTCGGTTTACACCGTGGCCGAGGACCTCAAGACCGTCCGTCCCAACATCGCCGTCTCGGTCCCGCGCATGTACGAGAAAGTGTTCAACACGGTCATGGAGGTGCAGGGTATCAAAAAGACGCTCGTGCGGTGGGCACGGGAGGTGGGCGGGGCGTGGGCGGACGAAAAGTTGGCGGGCCGGGAACCGAGCGGCTCGAAGCCGGCGGCCGCACCGTCGAGACCACCATCGAGGTCGTTCTCGATCCGCGCCTGCAGGTTTCGATGGACATCTTGCAGGCCCGTCAGGACGCCATGATGGACGCCTACCACCTCGCCAAGCCCCTCTACGAGGCGCAGCAGGCGCTCGCCGCCATCAACGCTCGGCTCAACGACGTGCGCGGCCTGCTCGGCGACGACGGGCCGGACGCATTGACCAGCGATGTCGACGACATCACCCGCGATGTCCGCCAGATCCAACAGCGCATGGAGCAGGCCGGTGCTGGGGCCAGGACATCTAACGCGATGCAGAGCTTCGTGGGCGAGCCGACGGCCGACCAGCTTTGGCAGATCAACCGGTCCTGGCGGCTGCTCCCCGGCGTCATCGAGCAGATCAACGCGGTGATCACCGACCGCATGCCGGGCCTCATCACGATGCTGTACCAACCCGGAGTCGGCCCCGATACGTTGAAGACCGTCGAGGTTCCGATCCGGCCGGCGCGCTGATTGCCGGGGGAATCCGGGACTCGTGTCCGTCTTTCTGGTCGTTGCCGCCGTAGTCCTGGCGACGGCGCCCGGCGGGTACGCGGCGGTGTCGTTCTCGCCCCCCCCGGTCGCTGGGGCACAGCCCCTGCCCCAAGCCAGGGCCGGGGTTCGGTCCCCCCTTCCCGACCTTCGTATCGTCGAGATGAAGTTGATTCCGGCGCCGGTCCAGGACGGCGCCACCATAACGCTGGCGCTGAAGCTGCACAATGACTCGATGTCGGTGGCGGCCGGCAACATCGTCATCGAGGCGGTCCACGACCGCGGCTTCCCGCAGCCACTGCCCTTCCACCTCGAGGAGGTCTACATGGGTCCGGATGCGCTGGTCGAGGTTTCATTCGAGATCCCGTGGGTCTCGATGGCGTCGTCGCCGTACACCTTCTACGTCATGATCGACGTCTTCGACGCGATCGAGGAGGCCGACGAATGGAACAACACGAACTGGCAGAGGGTCGCGGTCTGCGGTGACCCGCAGGGCGTAGAAGTAGCCGACGGCTTCGACAATGACTGCGATGGGCTCACCGATGAAGGCTTGGGGCTGTCGGCCGCTGCCGATGACGCGCTGGAGATGCTGCGCGTGACACAGCGTCGAGCGGTGTTCGACTCCGTGCCGCTGCTGTACGCGATCCCGCGGTTTCCCGAGGGCTTCGCGCGCCGGCGAACGGTGCGGCTAGCGAGCCAGCACGGGCAATTCATCGTTCCGCCCGGTCCGCCACCTCCAGGTGGTCGTAGAGGTAGCGGCCGGCGCGGCCAGCAAGGCGGCCGGAGGGGACAGCCTGGCGCGCTCCTGGTCGGTGACCTCTCCGCGACCGGGACCGAGGAAGATCCTGCCGCGGAACTCACGCTCATCGACTGGAACGGGGCCGACCTGGTGAGCGGCGATCCGATCAGCCTGCAGGATCGCGACGGGAACTTCGTCGTTGTTGACGCCAGGCGCGACGGTCGGTTAGTGACCCGCACGGAGAGCCGTCAGCACGAGCGTCTGTTCAGGCTCATCAAGCTCGATGGCCCCACCGCCGCCCCCGTCGCCGCACTCGACGACGACGCCCCCGCCGCTGCACCCGACGTCGCCGCTACCGAACCCGACGGTATCATCCATAGCGGTGACTGGGTGGCACTGGTGGCGCCCAACGGCCGTTACCTGCAAGCCGAGGCGGGAGGAGGGGGGCAGCTGTGGGCCAATCGGTCCTTGGCCGCCGGTTGGGAGACCTTTACCCTGATACTCGACGACGACGGAGGGTCCCGATGACCGTCTTCAAGGCGATGTTCGAACGCCCGACGACACCCGACACCGACATCCACGACCTCACCCGTGACGTCGCCGCCGCGGTCGCCGAGTCCGGCGTTCAGCAAGGCCAGGCACTGGTGTTCACCCCCGGCTCCACCGCCGCAATCACGACGATCGAGTTCGAGAGCGGCGCCGTTACCGACCTGAAGCGGGCGATCAACGAGCTGGCGCCGACCGGGTCCCACTACGACCACGACGCCCGCTGGGGCGACGGCAACGGCTACTCCCATGTGCGCGCCGCCTTGCTCGGCCCCTCTCTCACCGTGCCGATCGTCGACGGCGAATTGGCGCTGGGAACCTGGCAGCAGATCGTCTTGTGCGATTTCGACAACCGGCCGCGCAACCGTCGTATCATCGTCCAGGTGATCGGCTAAAAGCGTCCCTGCCACGCCGCGATGGCGCTGAACCCCGGCGAGTCGAAGCCCGAGCCGTGCAGCCGGTAATTGCGGTCGAAGATGTTGGCGATCGAGAAGGTCAACTCACTGCTGGCGTTGATGTTGAAGCCGCCGCGCAGCGACACGGTCCACCAGCCGGGGGTCAAGGCAAACAGAGGGTTACCTTCCAGGCCCGCCCCCAGGAGCCGTAGCTGGACCTCCTCGAGCGTCTCGCCGGTGGCAAGGAGAATGCCGTTGCTGACGACACCGAGCTCGACGGCGCCGTTGTTGAAGTAGGCGGCGATGCTGTCGGCGTCGCGGAACGCGCCGATACGCACATCTTCGATATCAGCGGGATTGAGGTGGTCCTGGGCGAGCATGCCGATGAACACGGCCTCGAGCCACAGACGCCCGCCGGTTCGGTTCCAGCGCACGATGGCGTCGAAATGATCGGGCGCGATCTTGCGGGCCCAAAAGCCGGTGTCCAACTCACGGCCACGCTGCACGCCCCCCTTGAAGACGAACAGTGTACTGCGGCTCACCTCCTGCTCGAACAGCCACTCGATGCCCCACACTCGGCTGCGGTTGATGTTGGCGCGCGAGACGACCGGGTCGGGATCAACGGCGACAAAAATCCGGCCGGCGTCGTCCTGGGCGATGATCTCCTCGCCGCCGATGACCTCGCCGACGACATCGGTGGGGACGATCATCGTCCGCCGAGAGATGCTGTCGGCAAGCTCGCTGTCGAAGAATGAGAAGTCGAAACGTCTCCCCGGCTGGCGCCAGCGGAAGCCGGTCTCGAAGCTCCACAGCAGCTCAGCGGCCAGAGGAGTCCACCCAATACCGGTGCTGACTGCATTGTTGCCGGCCGAATCACCGATGAGGGCGTCGAGCGCTACCGCTTCCTCGGGCGCAACCTCGAAGCCGCCGCCGGTCAATCCGGTCTCGCCGATGTCGAACAGGCTCGGTGCGCGGAAGCCGCGGGCGACGCGGCCGTAGATGCTCGCTTCGTCGGAGAGCTGCCCCGTCGTGCCGACGTTGAACGTGATGTCCGAGAACGTCTCCTTGGTCGTCGGCACCACCGGCACCCCGTCGATGATGTTGTCTTCGGCGTTGGTCGCAGCGCGGAAGTGCGAAAATCGCACCCCGCCGGTGAGCTGCACGCGGTCGGCCACCGCCGTCCAGTCGTCGAGGATGAAGACGCCGAACGATGTGTAGCGGGAGCCATTCGGGACCCGCGGTCGTACGGGCGTGACCTCACCGCCGCGCGCCTCGTCACGGAACGAATCGATGTATTCGTCGTAGACCTCCGCACCCATGCTCAGCAGATGCTCGCCGGCGTTGGACGAGGCCATGAACTCGTAGCCGAAGGCGGTGACGCTGTTCTCCTCGATGCGGAGCGTGCTGTCCGGAAAGCGCTGGTCCTCGCGACCGTCGGTCTGCCGGTTCACCGAGTACGTCGCCTCGATGAAGATGTCGTTGCCGATGACATCCTGGTAGCGGGCATAGCCGAAGTCGAGGATCTGTGGCTTGAAGGCGGCGATGTTGCGGCCGTCACCGCCGAGCAACCGATCATAGCGGCGAATGTCGAACTGCTCGTTGTGCAGGTAGAAGCCGGTGACGGTTCCGGTCTCGCGAACCCGGTAGCTCGCTTTTCCGGTGACGCCGGCGCTGCCGTAGTCGGTATCGACCATTCGGGTTCCGAGGATGTCCTGCACCGTTTCGGTCGGTAGCCCGAGGAACCGAATCAGGACGTTGTGCGAGTCGCCTCCGCGACCGCCTCGTAGCTCTTGATGGCGCCCACCGGTGGCCGCGAACGTGCCGGCAAAGCGGTCGGATGCACCGCCGATGCTGCCGTCGGCGTGCTGCTTGTTGGCCGCCCACCACTCGCAAACGTCCAGTAGCAGACTCCACGCTTCCCGTTGGGCCACGGCCCACTCCGGCGCGCCTTCTGTTCTTTGCAAGTGATCGCCAAAACTCCAAACGCGATCGGGCGTCCACTCATCTTTCAGATAAAAGCGCGCGTAGCGATTGTTGGGGAATGCTTCGATCAGCTCGCGCCACACGGCCAGCGCGTCGCCGCTCGGATAGACCCAGCGGTGCCGGTCGAGCATCTGCAGCGCGCGTCCCTGATATTCCAGCGCTTTCCAATAGAGAAGATCCTTCGGCCGGATGATTCGCATCAGCGAGACGACTTTGCGGTTCTCTTGAAAGTGGCCTTCCTCAGCCATGCCGCGGTTGTGGAATCGTCGGCGAGCGCGCGAGAAGATGCCGAGCGACTGGCCGGTCTCAACGGCCCAGATGCTGGGCCGATCCGTCGTCATCGCGGCGGTGACTGACCGTTTCGCTTGGGCTAATAGGCGCGCTTCATCATCGCCTTCGATTGCCGGATGACCCAACAGTGCCAGGTAACCCTGAAGCCGCAGGTCGCTTGCCCGCGGACGAGCTTCCAGGATCGACTCGGCTTCGCGAAACTCGGCTTTGTTGACCGCGGAGATAAAAGTGGCTTTGTCGACCGAGTCCACGCCGAAGAAACGCAACTGACCACCTTCCCAACCAAAGACCGGTTCTCGATACTCATCGACGCGCACGGCAAGCAC
>JADFNY010000271.1 GCA_022563115.1 Acidobacteriota bacterium
AGAACGACCATCACGAGCACGAGGCAGCGACACGAGTACGAAGTCACCTGTCTCCCTCCCCCGGCAGCATCAGCCGGTAGCGCTTCACCATGATCGTGCCGGCTTCGTCCTGTGCCGTCGCGATCACGGTGTCGCCGTCGATGAACGGGGGAGCGAACATGAACGGAAGCCCATCGACTTCGCCGAGGTAGCGGCCGTCGCGGCCGAAGACGTCGATGATCAGTTCACCGAGCAGGCACTTCTGAATCAGGATGGGGTCCGATGTCTCGGCCATCACTTCCGGCTCGACAGCGCATCCATCGACCGCCACCGGGCCCTGGCGTAACACCCACGTCTCTCCCGACGCCGCGGGAATCATGCTCAGGAACGCCGGCTTGTGCTCGGGAATGTTCTCGCCGTTCCACGAGCTCTCGGTCCCCGGGGGAAAGCTGGCGAGCGTGAGCCGTCGCCAGTAGTCGGCCTCTTCGTCGGTCACCGGAATGGGGTCCCAGAAGCGCTCGACAATGGTCGTCTCCCCGCCAGGGCGAATCATCCGGAACGCGTACTTGTCGGACGCTCCGACGACGACCCTTCGGTCATGCGCGAAGGTCCAGATCAAGCTGGCTGCGAACGGCACACGCTCCACATCGCGAACGCCCAGGCGGAAGACGCGGCGGTCGTACTCGATCTCCGGCACGAAAAGCGCTTCGCCAACCGGTCCGTCAGCGTCGTGAACGCGGATGGCATCACGGCTCGCTTGTCCGTCTTCCCCGGCGACGCGCACGTGCAACCACACACCGCCGCCATCGGCAAACACCAACGGTACGCGGCAGCAGGCGACCCGCCCGGGAAGCGGGATCTCGTCGATGGGCTCGCCGGCGCGGCTGTAGATGTTGATCCGGCGGTTGTCAAAATCGCCGACGTAGATGCGCCCTTCGGGCCCCATGGCGACGTCGAAAACGAAGCGGCCGAGCTCGCCCGGGCCCTGCCCCCGACGGCCGAAGCTGCGCAGATGCGCACCGGACAGGTCGTAGACCCGAACTGCCGCAGCGCTACGTTCGACGACGTAGATCTCGCCATCGAGCACCCGCACCGCGCCGATCTCCCCGAACATGTACTCGTCTGCACCCGACTCGACCCCGACCGAAGCCTCCTCGACCAGTGTCGCCGTCCCACCCCACACCGACCCCGACTCGTTCACGACGGTGGTGACGTTGCCCTCGGTGGTGATGGTGCCAACCCAGGTGCCGGCGGCGTTGGGTGCGCTGTCCTGAGGGCCGCAGGCGACCAGGACAAGGGCGACAGCGGGCACGGTGACGATCGAGCGTAGGTTCATGCACCAGAGCCTACGGCGACGCCCTTAGCGCATCAACGGCCGGAGAGCGCTAGACTCAACCCGTCTGTCGTCATCATCGCCCGACGCGGCGCAATGCCGCGATTTTTGAACCTCCGACTTTGGAGGCGATGGTGACGACAGACAGCCACGCCTCGCCCGGTGACTCGAGCACCGGGCAACTTTCTCCCGCCCTTGCGGTGACAGATGCCGTCGACCTCGATCCCGAGCGACGCCTCGCCGCCGCGGTCTTCGAGCGAGCCGCAGCCGACCTCGAGGGTGGCCACTCCATCTCGTCGAGCAAGCGCCAGGAAATGAACGCCGGCTACGACGCACTCGAGTGGGCCCACGAAGCGGGCGAGTCGTTTCGATTCTGGTGTGACGTCGCCCGCCGTGACTGGCGCGACGCACGGCGAGCGATGTTGAGGTACGGCAGGCCGCACCTACGTAGCCACGGGCGATGGCTGCAGCGGCCGTACTGATTTGGCGGTGGGCAGCGGTGTCGAAGGCGCCGTCCGATCGCCGTGGGGGCTGCCTGGTTCACCGCCGGCGTCCCCTTGTCCACTGCTATCATCGGTGCAGCCGTTTTTACCAGAGGCGGCGAGGGCTGTGCGCGGTCGGTGATGCGCTGCGCGCGGCCCGCTTTTGTGCTCGCCGACACTGACCCCCATTTCTTCCGCTGCATCCGATTGCGACCTTGCGTCAGATGAAGCAATGACCGTCCGCTCTCCCTGCCGCATGATCGCCAGCCGCTCGGCACACCGCGCAAGCTGGAGCTTTGTCAGGTGGCGGCGGGCGGGGTTGGCCCGGGCGACAAACAGAAGCGGGTCGCCATCGGCGGCTACTCAACACGCGTGTAAGCGGCGCTCTCGCTCCCGATCTCGTCGGAGCCGAGCCCGTGAACTAGCGGCGGGAGATCGGCGCTCCTGGGGCGCGTCTACGCGTAGGGGTGGGTGGCAGACAGGAGGGAAGCCCAGCGTAGATGAAACCGCTGGGCTCCTTCCCCTGGTGTCGTGCCTTGCCACGCCTTGCCTTGCCTTGGGGCGCGGCAGTGTCGGTTGCCCGGCGGCAAGCTAGGCAAACCCTCGGAAGGGTTCGTCACGGCCGGGTCGCGGTTGCGGGGATTTACATAGCCCCCACCGGCGCGCTTTCAACCGACGCCGTCGACCCCACCAAGGTAGGCCGGCGGCGACACCCATGGATTGTCTTGCTTCTTCCCAACTCCTCCCGGTCCTCGACGAGCAGCTCGACCACGGAGAAGGCCCATAATTACCCCGCCTTTTCGAAAGTCAAGTTCTGTTGCACGAGAAAGGCGAGGAAGGCTCGCCCTTTACTGGTGATAAACAGCTTCCCTTCTGTGATGGTTGCCACGTGGTAGGCCGAAAAGAACGCGAGCCACTGTTCGGCCGAGAAGGTCTGATAGAACTCAGAATGGTGTTCTGACGCAGCGTCGTAGAGAGGCCTGAGCTCTTCAGCCGGTAGGCCGTCAGGCCTGGCGTTGATCATTTGAAGCGCTCGTATCTGGCTTCCGAAGATCACAAAGTACGTCCACGAGAGCTTGATCATCAGGCCCTGGGCTCCGAGCAGCTTGATAAGGGTCTCCTGGTTCACCGGCGGCCCGGCCGATAGTTCTTGCTCGACCAACGCGGCTGCTTCCGCGAGCAGGGTCTGGTCGAAACCGTCGAGCAGTTGGGCGGCGACGGGCAGCAACGGCGGTGGGGCCTCCTGGTCGGGCAGGTCGGTTTCCAACCCGCCCTCCCGTGAGACTTTTTTGGTTCGATCAATGAATCGGGCGATCGGTCGCCAAAAGATAAGCAGCCCAACGATTACAGTCAGCGGCCATTTGAGAGCGATAAGGACGTCCAGGAGTTGCGGCCAGCTCACAGCGTCACGCTCTGGCCATCCTCGTCGACGAAGAGCTCCGCGACGGTAACGCCGAGGGCGCCGGCGATCTTGCTTAGCGTCGAAGTCGTCGGGTTGGCGTTCTTACCTTGCTCAATCTCGGTCCACGCCACCCGGTGAATGCCAGCCTTCCGCGCCGCCTCACTGACCGATAGGTCGGCTGCCTTACGCAGCCGCCGAATGTTCTCACTGAGCGCTGTTGACATCATGGGAGGTTGTAAGCTGTAACTTGCATGTGTAAGCTGTGGCATTCATCGTATCACAGCAGAGAGGGCCGCAGCGTCAGGTCGCGAAACCAACCGCTACGGCCCACAACCAACGCCCGAAGGCGTTGCTCGAAGGGAGCGTAGCATGGCGAAAAAGAAGCCCAACATCATCGAGTGCGACGGCATCATCATCCGGGGGCCGGACGGCAAGAAGCGGGCCGAGATCGAGGTGGACGAGAGCTGCTCCAGGGGCTCGATGGTCGCACTACACCTGTACGGCGACACCGACTCGGAGATTCCGGAGCCCGCGGTGACGGTGTATGTCGACGGCAAGGGGGAGGCGCATTTCTGCTTCGCCTATGCCGGCGTCGACGAACAGGGGGAGCTGCAGCCCCGCGCGGCGGTGCAAGGCCGCAGCGGCACCGACGAGCGGCCCCCGCGCATCGAATACTTCGGGCGCCGTGACCGCTACCACGGGACACCGACCTTCGTCCTCGACGGCGAGAAGCTGGGGCGCAACTCCGACTTCGTCACCGCGATGGTCGAGGCCGCACGCAAGTACTCGAGCCGCTACGGCACCACCGAAGAGGATCCTATCGAGTTGATGGACGAGGTTGCCGCACTGCTCCAGTTCGAGCAAGAGACGCGGGGGGTGACGAGGTGACGCGCGCCGAAGCGGCGGTGTTCGTCGGGGTTTCGGTTTCAACGATCCGCCGATGGGAGACAGCCGGCGTGACCATCCTGGGCGCCCCCTGCGTCCTGCGGAACCGCACCGAACCGGGGCTGATTCTCTTTGTCCGGGAGGCCATGCGGTTCCGTAACGTGAGGCCTGAGGTGGTCGTGCGGGCCTTCACACAAGAGCTGAGGGAGCTGCAGGCGCTCGATGAGGACGGAGGCTGCAGAGTGACCTGACGGCTCCGGCGGGAGCAGCAGAAGCCCGGCGTCGGGGTGGGCGCCGGGCTTTTTCTTGTCTTCGGCCGTTGGGCGGGGGCTGTTTCTATTGGATGGCCACAGGGTAGGGGAGTCTGGGGGCAGCAGAGTTCGCACACCACCACCCCTTGTCGGGTTGCCGGGAGTTGGTGCACCATCGGAGTCGAATCGGCGCGCACCGTGGCTGTCAGGAGCTGCGGGCCACTGGATGGGGACCAGGGGGTAGGAGCGGGTCGCTGAGCTACATCGGCAACAACCTGCTGTCGGTAGAGGAGGTCACCTAGAGGCTGCCACTCTGATCAGCAACACACATGGGAGGCAATGATGAGAACAACGGCGTTGATTCTGGTGATCGCGTTGGCACCGGGCACTGCCGTTGCCCAGGTAGCGACCGCCCAGGAAAAGGTTCAACGGTCAACAGAAGCAACAACCGAGCGGCAGGAAGATGCGCTTTCGGTGGACGCTTCAGAACGGCTCCAAGGTTCTCAGCGCTTTCGACGAACCATCGAGCTGCTGAGACAGCCTGGGTTCCACCCAGAGCTTATGGAACTACTTGGTCTGGACTCGGAAGTAGACGCTGACCGAGAGTCTTCGTTGGCTTCCACGACCACTATGCCCGCACTCAGCACGGGTGTGAAGGTCGGGATAATCGTCGGCGTCGCGATTGTGGTGTTGGTGGTCATAGCTCTCACGAATCTCTGCAAGAACGGTGAGTGTGAGCCACCAGAAAACCAATAAACATGGAAGCGTTAGCGTCCTCCGTTCGCTTGCTCGGCGTTCCCCCTACGGGGAGCCCGGGCGTATCGGGGGTCGCGGTGTTTCTTTTTCTAAGGGGGAGCGCCGCGGCCCTCTGTGCGTTGCGTGTATTCGAAGCCAGGAGGCGTGAGGAGCGATTGGGCTGGGCTGGTTGTGCGGGACGGGCACGGGCGTGAGGATTCCGCGGAGCTGGCACCATCATGGTGAAGCGCTACCGGCTGGTGCTGCCGGGGGAGCGGTAGCGGGGTTCGGAAGGGCTCGCCGCTTTTTCGATCACTGTCTAATTCGTGCCTACGAGACATTGCCCCCACGATATGCGGCGTAAATCTGGAAAAGAAAGCCTGCCAAAAGAAGTAGGAATCCAATGATGCCCACCGTCCCGTCTGGAGTCTTAGCGTCCACAAAGTCAATGACTTTCATCGGAAGCCGGATGGAGGCGGTGAGACTCACATGGACGATTTCGCCAATCATAAACAATCCCACTAAGATCCCGAAGAAAATGAACGCCAGGCCAAGAAGGACCGCAACGTACCAA
>JADFNY010000272.1 GCA_022563115.1 Acidobacteriota bacterium
CCGCCCGAGGCCGCGCGCCTCGCCGATCATCCGCGCGGCGCGCAGGGCCCCTGGCGGGTTCGGGGCCGCCTGCGCACCCACCCGATGCGAACCGGTCCGAGTTGGCGAGTCGACCTCAACGTCGACTCTGTGTTCGTCGACGGCGCCTGGCGGAACTGGCCGTTGCGGGTTCGCACAACGGTTTATGAGACCGAGCCGCAGCCCGACTGGATCGCCGGGGACCGCTTCGAGACCTTCCTGCGGCTGCGTCCGGACCGACCGGCGCGCAATCCATCGGTCGGCACGCGCCCGCCGTTGCGCGCCTCCGGCGCCGACGTACGGTCGTCGTTGAAGAGCTTCCGCCAGCTCCGTCGCCGGCCCGGCGGTCCCCTTGCTCCACAACGACTGATCGCCGCCGCGCGCATGTCGGTGCGCCGAGCCACGACGGCGCGATTTCAGGCTCGCGCCCCGTTGATCAATGCCTTGTTGCTCGGCGAGCGCGGCGAGATTCCCGGCCCGTTGCTCAACGCCATGGCGCGAACCGGCTTGATACACGTGATCGCCATCTCGGGACTCCACGTTGGCATTTTCATCGCCATTTTGTTCGCTGCGCTACGCGCAGCCGGCCTGCCGATACCTCGGGCCGCCACCGGCTGCCTCCTCATGTTGCCGATGATCTACGCCTTCGTCGTTCCCCGCCCCGCTGTCGCCCGAGCCTGCGTCATGGCAGCGGCCATCCTCGGGGGCATCGCTCTTGGCCGCCGCACTTCGGCGTTCAGCGGGTTGGCGCTCGCCACCCTCCTGCTGACCTTTCGTGACCCTTGGGTCGCACGGGATATGGGCTTCCAGCTGAGTACGGCGGCGACGGCCGCGATCCTCGTGGTCGGCGCGCCGGGCGCCGCCTCCAACCCGATCATACGAACCGTTACAGGCTCGCTGCTGGTCTCGTGTGCTGCGCAGATCGGCGTCGCCCCGGTGCTCGCGGCTGCGACCCACCGCCTTCCGTTGCTCGCCGTTCCCTTGAACCTCGTGGCGGTCCCCGCGGTCGGCATCGTCATCGTCACCGCCGCCGGCGCCCTCGGCGCCGCCGCTGCCGGCGCCGACCTCTTGGCGCATCCACTTGCGGCGCTAGCAGGGGGCGCACTCGACACGCTGGAAGGCCTCGTGAGCGCCGTTGACGCGCCGGGCCGTGCCCTCCCTGTCCCCGCCGTCGCCATCGGCTGGCTGCTGCCCTCGGCAGTCGTAGCGATCGCCTTGCTCGCTGCCTGCAACCGTGCCGCGGCGCAGCGCTCGAGCCTTGTCGGTTCGCTGCTCGGTGGCGGCTGTGCCCTCGCCCTGCTCGCCGCGGTCCCGGCCGTAGCCGCCGTCGCCGCCGACGATTCGCGCCCACCCCCAGGCCATGTTCGCTTGGTGGTGCTCGATATCGGCCAAGGCGATGCTCTACTCGTGGAGAGCCCGCAGGAAACGGTGCTCGTGGATACCGGCGGCAGCCCGGTAAGCGACTTCGATCCCGGCGCCGCGGTGATCGCCCCCTTTCTTCGGGCCCGCGGTTCTCGCTCGCTCGACGCGGTGGCGATCACCCACTTTCACGCCGACCACGCGGGCGGCGTGCGCGGCTTGCTGGCGGAAATCCCGACCCGGCAGGCTTGGGTGCCGAGCACGACCGTCGACGATCCCGCGTCCGCACGCTTTGCGGCCGCGCTCGGCGATACCCCGGTGGTCGCTCTCGCCGGCGGCGACGAGCGGCGCGATGGCGATTGCACCTGGCGTGTGCTGCATCCGTCGGGGCGCTGGCTCGAGAACGGCGGCGCCCCCGTCTCCAACAATGGATCGCTCGTCCTGGCGTTGGCTTGCGGCGGCCGTCAGATCCTGCTGACCGGTGACACCGAACGGGCCGCCGAATCCGACTACGCCGGCGCTATCGGAAAGGTCCGTTCGACCGTGTTGAAGTCGCCGCACCATGGCAGCTCGACCTCGAGCAGCGACGTGTTGCTCGATGCGATCGATACCCGACACGCGGTCATCTCGGTGGGTTGGCGCAACCGCTTCGGCCTACCGAGTAGCGAGGTCCTGGGGCGCTACCGGAGTCGTCAAATCGCCGTCTACCGCACCGATCGTGACGGCGCCCTCACCATCGACGCCGGCTCCCGAATCCGAGTGCGTGCCGAACGTTGGTCGGCCGGCCGCGGCCGCGAGCGCCGCGGCGGCTGGCTTCACTGATGATGGAGGTCGGGGTCGAAGCAGGCCCGGCAGCGCGCTTCGTAGACGTCCTCGGCGCCCACCACGACCCGCTCTTCGCTGGCAATCAGCCGCTGTGAATGGTTCGCCGGCGCGCCGCACTGGATGCAGATCGCCAGGGTCTTGGTGATGTACTCGGCGACCGCCAGCAATTGCGGAATCGGCTCGAAGGGTCGTCCGAGGTAATCCTGGTCCAACCCGGCGACGATCACCCGTCGCCCTTCGGAGGCTAGACGCTGGCAGACGTCGATCAGGCCGTCATCATAGAACTGGGCCTCGTCGATGCCGACGACACGGGTACCCGGCTCGACCGCGGCATACAGTTGCGCCGAGGTCGTGACCCGCTGGCTGGAGATGCGCTGCCGGCTGTGCGACACGATGTGGTCTTCGTCGAAACGATCGTCGATACGGGGCTTGAAGACCTGCACCTTCTGGCGGGCAATCTCAGCACGGCGCAGGCGACGGATGAGCTCCTCACTCTTGCCGGAGAACATGCTTCCGCAGATGACCTCGATCCAGCCGCACCCTCGGGCTTGGCCGCCGGCCCCCGGGGCACGCATGTCGCTAACCCCCGCGGCGGTAGCGCCCTCGAGAGCGTTGATGTCGCTGCGCACCTGATTGTCCAATTCGATTCCCTCCGCACTCGCGCCGCTTACCGAACAACCGAGAAACCGCCGCCCGATGCTATAATCCGGGCTCTTCAGCAGGCCATGGTGGAAGTGTGGTGGGTCTGGCAAGTGGGACGTACGAGCGAGGGCAAGGAACGAGGACGAGGAGATGCTGGCGTCATCGCGGAGGAGTCACAATGCCGCCATTCGCCCGTAACTCCCACGTGCCCGGAGGGTTACGCCGCCCAGGGCGCATCTGCGACGTTGCCATTCCTTGACGAGCCCATTGGCATCGCCAACGTAGCGGCGCCTTGCATCTGCACCCTTCTTGGCGGCGTAACCAGACCCATCACACTTCCACCACGGCCTGCTAACCCACAGTAGCCCGTGCCCGTGGACACCGCCACTACCTCGAATCCCTCGGATCCGACGATCCGTTGGGAGCACGTCATCGACCGGATCAACGCGCTGCGGCGCGGCCTTCTTGCGGTGGTGGTTGCCCTCCTGCTGGGTACCGCGGTCGGCTGGGGTGTCGCCGATCGGGTGTTCGAGTTCTTGGCCGCGCCGCTGACGACGGCGCTCGCCGAGGCCGACCGCGACCCGCGCCTCGTCTTCACCCACCTGAGCGATCCGTTCGTCATCTACTTCAGCGTCGCCATGTTGTTGGGGCTGCTCCTGGCGCTGCCGGTGCTCATGTCGCTCTTCTGGCGCATCATCGCGCCCCTCGGTTTGGGCCGCGGCGCGGCCAAGGCGTTCGTTTTCGTCGTCTCGTCGACGGCGTTGTTCCTGCTCGGCCTGGCGTTCGGCTATTGGGTGTTGCTGCCGTTCGTCGTCCGCTACCTGCTCGGCGTCGCCGAGCAGTTCCGCTACGCGGTGACCATCCGCGAATACCTCCGGTTCGCGCTGCGCATGCTCCTTGCGATGGGAATCTCGGCACAGCTACCGCTGGTGAGCTTCGTCCTCGCTCGCTTCGGGTTGGTCACCGCCCGGCGCATGCTCCGCTGGCTTCCCTACGCCGTTCTCGCCGCCTTCGTGCTTGCCGCCCTTGTCACGCCGCCCGATGGCATCAGCCAGGTGCTCGTCGCCGTCCCGATGCTGGTCCTGTACCTGATCGGCGTGGTCGTCGCGGCGTTCGCAGCACCTACTCGGAGAGCTTGACCTCGTCCCAGAGCGCGTCCATCGCCTCGAGGTCATGGGCCTCCCCGGAGATGATCCGCGGCTCCATGGCCCGGAACCGGCGCTCGAACTTCTCGCTCGCGCTGCGCAACGCCACCTCCGGCGACAGCCCCAGGTGGCGGGCGAGGTTGGCGATCACGAACAGCAGGTCGCCGATCTCCGTTTCGACCGCCGCCGAGCGTCGCTCGGCATCGCGCTCGGCTCCGGCTACCGCTTCCTCGACCTCGGTGAGCTCCTCGCGAACCTTGACGAGAGTGGCGGCCGCATCGGGCCAGTCGAATCCGACATGGGCGGCGCGGCGGCCGAGCTTTTCGGCACGAGCGAGTGCCGGAAACGCCTCGGGGATGTCGTCGAGCACCGAGCCGCCGCCGCGCTCGTCGCGTTTGATGGTCTCCCAGCGCTCCAGAACCTCGTCGGCGGTCTCCAGCCGCCGGTCGCCGAAGACATGCGGATGGCGGCGCACGAGCTTGTCGGTGATCGACTCGATGACGTCCTGAACGTCGAAGTCCCCCTCTTCATCGGCCATCTGGGCGAGAAACACGACCTGCAACAAGAGGTCGCCGAGCTCCGACGGAAGCCCCTTCATGTCGTCGTCATCGATCGCCTGCACCACCTCGTACGCTTCTTCGAGGACATAGCGGCGCAGCGAACGTAGATCTTGCTCGCGGTCCCAGGGGCAGCCATCCGGGCCGCGCAGCGTCTTCATGATGTCCACCAGCCGTCCGAAGGCGGCCTCGGCCTCGGGGTTGCTCGACACGATCTTGTTTTCCCGGATGTGGGAGCGGCGCAGGGGAACCATCCGCCGCGGTCGGATCCGGCGCGAGTCTAGCAGGCCGTGATGAGAGTGTGATCGGTCCGATGGCGACGAACAGAGACCAGCTGCGATGCGCCTCGCCGGTAGATTTACGGAACAATGACCGGCCCTCGGCACCCTGCTAGACTGCGCACAAGTTCCCCGGAGCAGCGTACGGAAGAACTCCCGAGGAGTTCTTCCGTACGCTGCCGGCACCCCGTAAAGGCAGGATGGACGACCAGAAGCTGTTCGAAGATGAAGCCGAGCGCCCCCGTCTCAAGGTCACCGACCATCGCAAGTTTGCCACTGACGGCACGCTGCTGGAGCCGGACACGGCGACACCGCCCACGGGTACCGACCCGGACACGGCGACATCCCCCACGGGCACCGACCCGGAATCGGCGGCACCCCCCACGGGCGCCGACACCCAATCAGCGGCACCCGCCACCGGCACCGACACGGAATCAGCGGCGGAACCCGATGCAATCGACGACCCCACGGCCCCGAGCGACGCGGCGAGCCCCTCCGGCGGGGTGCCGCGTACCGCCACGCCCCAGGCCAGCATCGCCGATCTTCCGCGTGACTTCTCAGCCTTTGTTGAAAGCATGCACCTCGAGGCGATGCTCTATCTGGGCGCCATCCCCGATCCCCGCAGCGGCGAGACGATCGAGGACACGGAGCTGGCCAAGTACAAGATCGATCTCCTCGGGATGCTGCAGGAGAAGACCGACGGCAACCTGACGCCGGAGGAGAAGCAGCAACTCGACGAGGTTCTCTACCAGCTCCGCATGGTCTATCTGCAGAAGACCCAGGCGACCAAGCTCTAGCAGGTGCTCAG
>JADFNY010000007.1 GCA_022563115.1 Acidobacteriota bacterium
CAGGGTCCGCCTGTCGGGCGACGACGGTTTCAGCCTCATCGAATTGATCGTCGCCGGCCTCATCTCTCTGTTTGTCGTCGGTGGTGTGATGACGATGCTCGTCAGCATCAACGACATCAACAGAGATACGCAGCAGTTGATCGACTCCCAGCAATCTGTTCGGATCGCATTGGACCAGATCCAGCGCGACGTGCAGATCGCCGGGGTCGGCCTTCTGTGGTTGCTGCCGCCGACGCCGGTGATCATCCCGCGTGCCGACGGCGGCATCGATATCCGTCAGAACCAGGGTGGCCTCATGGCGGGTCTGATCGCCGACATGGGAAGCGGTACGGACGACTTCACGGTCGACGACGTCACCGGGTTCTCGCCCGGCATGCAGGTCGCGGTCTACGACGCCGGCGGGTCGATCGACTTCGTTACCATCATTGCAGTGGACACCAACAACGACCGCCTGAGCCACGACGGCGCCTCGAAGGCGTACACGGTGGCCGACGGAACCGCGGTCGCCCGAATCCTGACGATTAGCTACTACCTGCAGCAAATCGACGGCGTGTGGACAATGGTGCGCGAAAAAGACGGCGCCAACACTGCGACGATTGCGGCCAACATCGTGGTGGCTGGCACCAGCATCCTCTACTGGGATGACTCGCTGCCGTCCGTCCTGTTCAACCCGAACACGAACTCGCTGCAGCTGCGCATCAGGACGATCGAGGTCACGCTGGAGATTGAGACTGTTGACACGATGTTGAACTCGAACATCCGGCGCTCTTCAACCCTGACGACGCGGATCACCCCGCGTGCCATGGTGCTGTCGTGAGCGCCGCCAAGTGCCGTCCGAAGAGGAGGTTTGCGATGAAAAGAACGAACCAAGAACCTCAAAGCACCTGGCGCGCCGGCAAGTCCTGGCGTGGCGAAGAGGGCATGGCGCTGTTGATCACCATGTTGGCCCTCTTCATGATCGCTTTGACCGGCATGGTCATCGCCCGCATCGCGGCCACCGAGATCGAGTTGACAGGTCACTACCGCAGTGCCAGCCAGGCTTTTTTCGCCGCCGATGGCGGCGCCGAGTACGGCCTGAACGAGCTGTTGACCATGGGGCGCAGCATGTCGAGCCATCCGACCAGCGGCGACCTTTCGTCGATCACTGTACCGCCGCTGTCGGATAGCAACTTCACCACGTTCACGATCGTTCCGACCGGCGCCCTGACGCTTGCACCCCTGACAAGCGGCTATTTCCAGGGCCTGACCGCGAGCACTCAAGACTACCTCGTGATGGCAACCGCGGAGACCGTAGCGGTTCCGATCGGCACCTCGACGGTGACGATGAAGGCGGCCTTCGACATCATCCCAATCTTCCAGTTCGCCATTTTCTACGAGGAAGACCTCGAGTTGCTCCCCGGACCGAACATGTGGTTGTCCGGCCGCGTGCACAGCAACCAGAGCATCTACATCGACTGCGGCAACACGCTGACGGTCGACGCCGTGATGACGGCGGCAGGCGATATTTTCAACTTCCGCAAGAACAACGGCGGCACCAGCGCCGGTGACGTCGAGATCCGCGACTCGAATGGAAACTTCCAGGGGATGTCGGGGCTCGACTCCAGCAGCCCGACCTGGCACGACGATGCGCTCGACCGCTGGCACGGCAACGTGCGGAGCTCCGATCACGGCATCGAGCGGCTGAACATGACCATCGACGATCCGACCAATCCGCGAATGATCATCGAGCCCGGCCTATCGACCGATACCCAAGCTCAGCAGGACGGCAAGATGTATTACGAAGCCGACTTGAGGATCATCAACGGAAAGGCCTACAACAACAACGGCAACATCGTATCGGTGATCGATCCGAACACCGGCACCAGCGCCATCGAGCAGACGGATTTCTGGGACCCGCGTGAGCAGCGCTTTATCCTGGCGACCAAGATCGACATGGCGAAGCTCGGCCGCAGCCCGGGTTGGCCGAACAACGGCATCATCTATGCTGGCGGCTTCATGCCTGGCGTGGACTTTGCCGACTGGGACAACCCGCCCCCCTGGTCGGGCGGCGGATACACGCCGCCCTGGAGCAACGGCGGGCAGCTGAGCCATTTCGGCATCATGCTGCATAATGGTAGCGAGCTGGCAGCCGCCGCGACGGTCGTCAGCGCCAACCCGATCTACCTCCAAGGCAACTACAACAACGTCAACAAAGTCGGCGCCGCGGTCATTGCCGACGCCATCACGATCCTGTCGAACCGATGGGGCGACGTGAACGGCGATGGCGACACCACCGACGGCGGTGACGGTGATCTCGCCTACAGCCAGCTATCGATGAACGGTCGCAACGCCTGGAGCACCACGGTCAACGCCGCGCTCATGCTCGGCAACACCGATACGGTGCCCGGCGTTGTGTACAACGGCGGCGTCGAGAACGTGCTGCGGTTTATCGAACGTTGGAGCGGCGACACGCTGACCTACCTGGGAAGCATCGTCGACCTGTGGAACTCGGAAATCGCAGTCGGCGCTTGGGGTTACGGCAACCCGATCTATACGGCGCCCATTCGTAACTGGGGGTTTGATACCGATTTCCTGGATCCGGCGAACCTGCCTCCCGGCACGCCGAACGTCTACATGATTCGTGTGCTGGGTTGGGATCGCTCCCAGTAGGGATCCGGAGGAAGCCTGTTCGCGGCACCGGCTGTACGTGGTAGTGAATGGGGAGCCCGGTTGCGGCCCCGCGGAGGAATGAACGCGTGATGAACAGCACAAACCATTCGGGCTTCTCCCTGATCGAGGTGCTGGTCGCGACCTTCCTGGTCGGCCTCATTGCGCTCGCCGTCGCTCCGATGATGCTGATGGCGGTTCAGACCTCCGCCATCGCGCAGGAAATGACCGAGCTCACGACCGCCGGAACGGCGCAGATGGAGATCCTTCGCGCGCTGGCGTTCAGCGACGGGCAGCTGACGGCGGGCGGCTCGATCACCGCATCGAATGCGGGCTACTCGCTCGATCCGTTCAACGGTGACCCCGACCGCTACGTCCGCTGGCAGATCATCGACGAGAATGCTACCCGCAAGCGGATCACGCTGGTGGTCGGTGTGCGAGAATCTATCTGGGGCAACCCGCGCGAGCTCACCATAGAAACCTTTCGTACGGACCTGCAGTAGCCTGGAGAAACCGGAACCGCCCGGGTGCCCACCACCTCAGCCAGAGCCCACATCGGACACCCCCGCCCGCAAGCCGGTAAGCCATCAGTGGGTGTCTTGCCGACCAAGGGGTCTGCTCAGCTCCAGGGGTTTCCTAGTTCCCAGGCCCGCATGGCGTAGGCAATCCCGGTCTTGGTGTCCTTGCCACCCTTCTCCTTCAGAATCTCGCTGTAGGTTTTGGAAACCAAGAATCTGTCTCCATCGACAACCAAGCAAGCTGGGATGTCCTCATCGATCACGCGGATGTCGGCGTCGAGATTGATGTCCAAAACTTCCCTCAGGTAGTAGCGAAATTCTTTGTGCCCTTTCTTCTCCAGCGTGATCCTGGGGAAGAGAATCTTTAGGTCGATCGGCGGCAGGAAACAGAACAGCTCGCCGATGAGATCATCATCGATCCAGGGGGCCAGGATGAGCACCGATCGCTCCGCTTTATCCATGATGGCGGGCCAGGTTTCTCGCTTCATTACCTCCATACGTTCACCTCTCTGTGGCTCGCTTCCCAAAGGAGATCGCCTTTGATCCAGGCGAGCGGCGCGGTCAGGACGCGGGAGCGACCGTCGGTGGCTCGTCGCTGTTGAAGATCAACAGCGCACATTTCCAGGAGCCGTCGGGCTGCTTCTTCCAAGCCGCAACCCACTTTACCGGAACGGTGACCGGATTGCCCCGCTCCTTCAACTCCTCGAACCAGTTGAGGACGACGCGGACGTTCGATCCCGCCTCATTGGATGTAGCCCAGCGCCCGAAGAGTCCGAAGCTGCTCGGGGGTGTACGGCGACTCCTCGCCCGGGGTGAACTGCTGCGCCAGGGCTCGATTCGCCTTGAGCTGCGCCTCGAGCAACGTCTGGTAGTACGCGACCCGATCGGGGTGCTCGTCGTGGACGGAGCGGGCCATGAAGGGATCCGCCTGTCGATCCCAGAGGAGGAGCTTCTCCGTGCGCTGGGCGTGATCACTCATGCCGTCCCCGTACCGGGGCAGGGACTCTTGCGGGATCGCACGCTGGTCCTGAAGCAGCAGGGAGGCGGCCCAGCGGCCGTCGATCACTCCGATTGTGCCCACGAGCGAACTGTTCTCGCTCTCCTGTCCGAGCTTCTCGATGAAGACCGGTCTTGGCGCGAGCTCGGAGATCTCGCCGCGGAGGAGCGGGGCAAGTGATCGACCCTGCTGAACCTCCAGAGGCGCTAACCCGACCAGGTCGAGAAGTGTGGGCATCACGTCGATCATCGAGACCGGTGTGGCGACCCTCCGGCCACCGACGATCCGCCCGGGGGCGACGAACAAGAGCGGCACGCGGATGGCGTACGGGTGGACGATGGGCGCCTCGAAGTCCATGCCCGGCATGAAGCGGTGGCTGCCGGCGGGATATCCGTGATCCGATGCGATGACCAGGATGGTGTTGTCCCACTGGCCGGAAGCCTTGAGGCGATCGACCAGCCGGCGCAGGTGATGATCCTGATGCGCCATCCCTTCGTCGTAGAGGGCCTGCTGGGCCAGAGCGTGTTGCTCCACGGTGATTCCGACGGCCTCGTAGTTCTCGGGCCGCTCGAACCAACCACCGGGCACCTCACCCAGCGCATCGTCCCACTCGATGTAGCGCGCCCTGCGCTCTGGATCGATGAAGAGTCCCGCGAAGGGGGCCATTGGACGAAACGGCTCGTGGACGTCGGTCGTCTGGAAGTGGGCCCAGTACGGCTGGCCGGGATAGGTCTCTCGCCACTTGAAGAACGAGTCGTGCAGGAACTCGGACGACGTGGCTTGCACCTCGACGTCCTCGACCCTCACGAAGTCCACTCCGTGCTCCAGACCCGACATCGTCACGGCGAAGGGGTTCGATGTGAAGACGCCGGTCTGGTACGCGGCCGCACTGAACTTTTCGGCCATCGTCGGCACGCCTTCGGGGACTTGGTCCGTATAGCTACGGTAGGGACTCATCGCGCTGTACATGAGCGATGTCATGAACGAGGGCGTGGAGGTCTTGGTCCACGTCGCGTTGCTGTAGGCCTGCTCGAAGACCACCGCTTCGCGCGCCAGTTCCTCCAAGAACGGGGTCGTGCGCCGGTTGTAGTGATAGGCGCTCATCCAGTCGGCGCCCGCGCTATCGATGACGTAGAAAACCACGTTGGCGCGCGTGCCCTTCCCGGCGAGCCTGCCCACTACCGCGTTGCCGCTCAACGTCGGAGCGCCCCAGAAGCTCACGGCTCCCGGCGTGGACCCCTCTGTCTCGAGGGTGAGGTCGACGATATGACCTGAGAACGCCGACAGATCGACAGAGCGCTGTGTCCATTCCGGTCCGGCCACCCGTTCCTCCAGCATCACCTCAGGCTCCCGCCCCGCGTCCGCCACCGCGACTCTAAAGACGATGGGGTCCTCCTCGTGAAAGGCGGCCAGGCCAATGTCGAGGCGTCCCTGCTTCGGAACGCGCACACGCCACTCGAGTCGGGATGGGGCATGCGTGTAGAGCGCGCGCCGGATCCCGTCGCGTCGCTCCACCGTGCCGACTCCGGTTCGTGCCGAACTGAACGCTTCAGCCTTGGGGGTCGCGGTTACGGAGACGATCTCGACCGTCAGCGGGTTGTCCGCCCAGAGGCCGATCACCAGCTGCTGCCAGGGATACTCCCACTCGCTCCTGGTAAAGGGCCAACGGCCTCGACCCGTGCTCACCACCGGGAAGGCGTACGAATGGACCCGGTTGTCTGCAAGGAGGGCGGCTGACTCTCCTCCGTGCTGAACGACGGCGTCCACCTTGGGGTTGTAATCCACGAGGTTGTACGCGATCGCCATGGTTCCTGCGTCCGAGCTGCGAGCCTGGATGCTCACCTCGGCCCAGTCCTCGCGCTGCCAGTTCGGAAGCTCCAACACGACGAGAGCGCGTCGCGCGGGTAGCGGAGCCCAGTTGGATCCACCGCCTTTCTGACCGACGGTTCCCTCGTCGAGAGTAACCCGGAGAACCCCACCGACGCGCTCGGCTTTCGCGGCCCTCCGTCCAGGCCAAGGCGTGACGCTCACCACCGATTCCGGATTGTCGAATTGCCACGTCACGGGCCGCAGCCGATCCTCCGGGACCTCGGAACCCGAAACGATGGCCTTGGCGAGGTGATCCTCCAGATGGAGAGGAGCCAGGTCCCCGTGAAGCACGCGTCCGTCGCCCGCCTCGTCGCAAGAAGCGAGGCCAGCGAACAGCAAAAGCGCGCCCGCGCCCGACTGGGACAGGGATCTCACTGGATGTAGCCCAGCGCCCGCAGGGTCCGGAGCTGCTCGGGGGTCAGTACCACGTCGCTCGACCGTGTGAACTGCTGCGCCAGCAACTGGTGCGCCTTCCACTGCGCCTCGAGGAACTCGGTGTACTTCTTCACCAGGTCGGGCCGCTCCTCGTGCAGGCTGGTTAAGCACTGGGGATCGTTCCAGAGGTCATACAACAGCACGGGGACGGGGCGCTGCCGCTCTGGCGGTCGCTCCGGGTCGGGGTTGATTTCCAGCGATGCACCCCAGCGGCCATCGATCACCTCGATCTGACCCCTCAGCTCGCCGGTCTCCCCGTCGACCTCAAACTCGTCGAGGATCGCCGGCCGCGGGTCCCAGCCTTCCTCGCCCAGCAGCAATGGCGCCAGTGACTGACCCTGCATGGTGTCGGGCATTGGCAGTCTAACCAGGTCGAGGATGGTGGGTAACACATCGATCATCGACACCGGGTCGCTGAAACGCTGCCCCGGGGCGATGCGCTCCGGCCAGACGACGATCAACGGGACGCGGGTGTAGTAGCTCCTCAACATCGGCCACCAGTCCGGTGGCAGCGAATCAAGGAGTCCGAGGCCCTGCTGGCTGTGGCTGCCATGGTCGGCAGCAACAATGAACAGTGTGTGCTCCCAGTCGCCCTCGGCCTTCAGGCGTTCCACTAGCTGGCCGATCTGGTAGTCGTTGTGGGCCAGGTTCTCATCATAAAGACCGCGTCGGGCGTCGTAGTAGGCGAGCCTGCTGATGCCGGTCTTCTCAAAGGCGGAAGAGTAGGCGCCCCTCTGCCGGTCATCGGGCGAGATGCCACCTGCCGCACTCAGCTGGTGACCCCACTCGTAGTAGGTCTCGCGAAGTTCGGGGTTGGTGAAGAGACCGGCAAACGGGGCCACGGGGTTGCGCTGATCGTGCCTGACCAGCTCGGCCGACTGGAAGTGGGCCCAGTAGGGCTCACCAGGGTACGCCTCACGCCATCTCCAGAAGTCCTCGTTCAGCTCCCTGGACGAGGCCGTATAGGGCTCAGCACCGGCCTCCCGCAGCACATCGACTCCGCGATCTAGGCTACTCATTGTGCCGGCGTAGCCAGAGTAGGTGAATACCCCGGTCTGGTAGCCGGCCCGGTGCAGGTGCTGGGCCATCGTCACGGCCTGGTCAGGCAGCGGATCGGAGTCGCTCTTGAAGCCACCCAGCACACTGTGCTGCAGCGAGGTCATGAACGAGGGCGTGGAGACCTTCGTCCAGCTGGAGTTGCTGTAGGCACGCTCGAAGACCGCTCCCTCGGCGGCCAAGCGCTCCAAGTTTGGAGTCGTGCGCCGGTTGTAACCGTACACACTCATGTAGTCGGCCCCGCCTCAGTCGATGATGTAGAAGACGACGTTGGGCTTGTCAGTGGTGCGCGCGCCGCTGATTGTCGGCGCCGCCCACAGCGCCACGCTACCGGCGCGCTCCGCGTCTGCCTCGAGTACCAAGGTCACCGTTTGTCCCGCGAGGTGGGACAGATCCACCGAGCGCTGCGCCCAGTGGTCCCGGTCGGCGTAGGTTTCCGCGAGAAGGGTCTGGGCATCGCTGCCTTCCGGCCTCGCTGTCACACGGAAGGTCACCGGCGCATCGTCCCGGAGCACCCCTAACCCGACATCCAGACGTCCCGCTTCGGGAACCTGCACCCGGTACTCGAGCCTTCCGGGCGCGTGGGTGTAGAGGGCGCGGCGGTACGCCTCGCTGCGGGCATCCGTCCTCACACCCACCGGCGCGGCAGCGTAGTCGGCCTCCTTGGGGATCACGCTCACCGACAGAAGGTCGATGCTCGCCGGCTCATTGGCACCGAACCATAGAGCGATCTGCCGAATCGGGTCTTCCAGTGGTAGACGCCCGTTATCCAGCCGAACCCGGTAGGTTTGCACCGTACCGTCACTTACAACAGGGACCGCACTCCCGTACTCGAATGGGTCGGGGAAGTCTGTATCCGAACCGGTCCCCTCGCGTCGATTGAACTCGATCCAGAAATTCCTGACATCATCGGCGGTGCGCGCCCGCACCAGGACATAGGCCCAGTCCTTCAACCGCCAATCGGGCACCTCGAGAACGAGGCCACCCCTCGGCAAGCCGTTCGGATTCCTCGTACCGTCCGTCAGCGTCACACGAAGCGCGTCGTCGAGCTGCGTGACCTCGACCGGATCGATCGTCGGGTTCCACGGGACGACCGGCTTCCAATCTTCCTGTGGTTTGTCGAAGTGCCATTCCATAACGGTCGGGGCGTCCACCGGCACCTCGGAGCCCACGATGGTGGCCACGTCGAGGTGTTCCTCCAGGTGAAGGGGAACCTCGGCCGTCAGGGGCGGCGGGCTGGAGTCCTGGCCCGTGCAGCTCGGGGCCAGCAAGATGGCGAGCAAGAGAGCTGCGCACCGGGAGCCGTTGAGACTGCGCGGATAAACCACGGATTCGTCGATCATGGGACCTCCCGAGTCAATTTTCCTACTCAGACCTCAGCGCGACCATCGGGTCTACCTTCGTCGCCCGACGGGCCGGGATGGAGCACGCCAGCAGCGCGATGCTGACGAACATGGCGGCGGCGGCCGCAAGGGTCGCCGGGTCAGTCGGGGTGACGCCAAAGAGCCGACTGGCAATCACGCCGGTTAGAGCCAGAGCGGCCGGTATCCCGATGGCGACGCCGAGCAGCGCCAACACCAGGCCCCGCCGGACAATCATCGTGAACACATCGGTCCTCTTAGCCCCGAGGGCGGTGCGGATCCCGAGCTCGTGGGTGCGGTCGGCGACCGCATACGAGATCACTCCGTAGAAGCCCATGGCGGCCAGCGCCACGGCCAGCCCGGCGAAGAGCCCGAGCAGCTGCAGCCAGAACTTCTCCTGCCAAGCCGAGCCGGCGAGCCCCGCGTCCATGGTCCTGATGAGCCGAGGCGCCAGGTCCGGATCCACGTCGGCCATCGCTGTGGTCACCGCTCCCGCCAGGCTCAGCGGGTCCGCGGCTGTGCGAATCACGAGCCGCTTGAGGGCCGGCACCCGCGCAGAAAAGAATGGGTACACGTCCATATGCTGCCCGTACGGCACATACATGAGGGGGCCGATTTCAGACCTCAAGCGGCGCTTGACATCGCCCACGACGCCGACGATCGTGCGCGGCTGGTCATCGATGAGATCCTCGTGGACGAATGCGCGTATCAGGTCTGCTTGTACGCGTGCTCCAAGGGGATCCTCCCCAGGAAAGAACTGGCGCGCCATGGTCTCATTGATGATGGCCACACCCGGAGCGCCGGCGCCATCGCGCGCCGTGAACACCCGGCCCTTCAGCAGCGGGATCTGCAGCGTCCGAAAATAGTCAGGGCTGATCTCCGCGTACCCGGCTTCGAACGGCTCTTGGCGCGCCGCCGCGGGACGCCCTAGGTGCGTCACGTCGTACCAGAGATCTAAGCCGGAGACCAGCCCGACGGAGTCGACCTCTGGCAGGGTCTCGATTCGCTCGAGGAGCTGCTGCTGCACAAGGGCCGTGCGGGGCGTGAACCGCACAACGTCCAAGTTGAATATCTCCCCGGCTCCTAGTAGATTGAACCTCATCGTCAAGAGGTGGTCTGACTGGAAGCCGGGATCGACCCGCACGAGCCGAACGAAGCTGTTCAGCATGAGGCCCGCCCCAACCAGCAGCACGAGCGCCAGCGCCGCTTGCGACACCACCAAAACGTCGCTGATGCGATGCCCCGCCCCCCCTGGTGTGCCCCGGGCGCCGGCCTTGAGCGAGTCCGTCAGATTGACCGCGGAGCTCCGCAGCGCCGGCGCCACCCCGGAGACAATCCCCACCAAGAGCGAGAGCCCCACCGTGAACCCCAAGACCGTGCCGTCGACCTGGATCTCGTCGGTTGGCGGATACCAGCCCGCCGCCAGCGCGATGAACAGCTTGATGCCGACGACGGCGAGCCCGACGCCGAGCACGCCGCCCAGCAGGGCCAGCAGCATGCTTTCGGTCAACAGCTGCCGCATCACCCGCAGCCGGCCGGCCCCGAGCGCCAGGCGGGTGGCGATTTCCTTTCTCCGAGCCGCCGCCCGGCCCAACGACAGCGTCGCCACGTTGAGGCAGGCGATCAGCAGCACACAGCCGACCGCCCCGAACAACACGTAGAGCGTCCCGGCGTAGGTGCCGGACAGCACCTGCGCCAGCGGTTCGACCTGCACGCGCCAGGGCGTGTCCTCGGTGCCCGCGTCCATCTCGAGTCCCCGGCTGATGGTCTGCAAATCCGCTTGGGCTTGCTCGACACTGACGCCGCTCTTCAACCGTCCCAACACCTGGGAGTACCGCCCCTCGTTCTGGAGTTCCCTCAGGGATGCCTGGGTGAGGTCATTGCCCACCCAGACCCAGGCCCTATTACCGGTCTGAGGACGGATCCAGAAGCCCGGAGGCATCACGCCGACGATCGTCGTCGTTCCGTTCCCCAGGGTCAGCTCTTGGCCCAAGGCCGCCGGGTCGCCACCAAACAGCTGCTGCCACAAGCCAAAACTGATGACCACCGTGCTACTGCGAAATGATTCAGCGAAGTCCTCGGCGGCAAACGTTCGGCCCAGGATGGCTTGTACACCCAGCAGGCGAAAGATGTCTGCGCCGACATTGCGACGCGGGAACCGTTCCGTCTCTCCGGTCGCGGAAACGACTCGGGCGCCGCCAGAGGTTCCCTCTCCCAGCGCCATCTGCTCGAACGTTTGATTCTGTTCCCTCCACGCGAGGAACGTCGGGGCCCTCGGGCGACCCTCACGGCCACCCTCGGGGTCGAACTCTTGAATGAACACCAGGCGGTCAGGCTCTCGGAACGGGAGCGGGCGCAGCACCGCCGCGTTGAGCACGCTGAAGATCGTCGAGGTCGCCCCGATGCCCAGCGCCAACGACAGCACCGCGACGGTGGTGAAGCCGGGGCTCCTGGTCAGCATGCGCACGCCGTAGCCGAGATCCTTCAGTAGCGAGTCCCAGAACGTGGAGCGTCGCACGACCTCGACGCATTCCTTCTGGATCCGCTCGGCATCGCCAAACACGGCGCGCGCTGCCCGCATGGCCTCATCGCCGGTCATCCCTTCCTTGGCGAACTCCGCCGCCCGCAGCTCGAGGTAGGTCTCGAACTCCTCACTGAGGTCGGGGTCGGGGTGCTCCGGTACACCAAGAAGTCGGCGTAGCCACCTGCCCCGCCGCACCTAGCTACCCGCCTTGTCGAGGACGGTCCGCATGGCATCCGAGTACTTGATCCACTTCGCCTCTTCGGCTTCGAGGTGGCGAAGCCCCGCCGGCGTCAAGCGGTAGAAGTTTGCCGAGCGGCCGGTCTGCGTCTTGCCCTTGCGCGGCCGAATCCATCCCTTTTTTTCGAGCCGGTGCAGGGCCGGATAGAGCTGCCCCTCCTCGACGCCGAGCACCCCGTCGCTCGTTTCGCGGATCCAGAGTCCGATGCCGTAGCCGTGCAGCGGCCCGGCGCGCAGCGACTGCAGGATGAGCAGGTTGAGCGTTCCGGTGAAGAGATTGGTCTTGACCATGCGCTCTTCTTGAACACCTAATGGAAATAGGGATTCACTATACCCCTAGCAGCAATAGGTGTGCAAGCGCTCGTTCGGCACGCGGTGGCCTCGACAAACTCCGGATTTCTCGATGCTCAGCGACGCTTCGAGCCACATCGCTCGATGCCTATCTCGAGGCCCCGGCAGCGGACACATGTTGCGCCGCTTTCATCAGCGCCAACCTCTCCCGACACTCCGAACAGTCAGTTACATGCGCGTTGAGTAGCAAGGATTCCTCGTCGGGGAGGTCGTTTTCGAGCCAAAGGTACCTCCCCTTATGAGATGAGGGGAAATAACCTAGCCCCCAGGAGCTTGTCAATGGCGGGAGGTGCCCCAGAGGCTTCTGAATACGCTGAGGCGGCATAGCGTTCCGGTCCTACATCCGACATCTGGACGTACGACCTACAGAGCAACGGGTTGGCCCAGTTGACTAAAATTGCCCGTGTGGGTAGTAGGCCTGTGTGGAACTCCGGATGGCAACCGGGTAGCATTTTCTGCCAGGGGGAACCTCTACTGGCAGGCCGCCGATGGCAGCGCTTCGGAGCAACGAAACGGCAACAAGATGATGGTCATCCCCATCCAGACATCTCCCGGCTTCAACGCCGGCGAACCGCGACTGCTCTTCGAGGGAATGTTTCAGGCGGGTGCTCCGGCCGAGCCGAACTACGACGTCGCACCCGACGGCCGCTTCGTTATGGTCGAAAGCGACGGGGAGCCGACGGTGACGAAACTGAATGTCGTCCTCAACAACTGGTTCGAGGAGTTGAAGCAGCGGGTGCGGCGGGGCGCTCGGTAGAGAACGACCTGCCCCACGGGGCCAAGCGGAGTGACCTACGGTGGAACGCTCACAAGTAGTCGGAATCATGGGAGCTTGTGCTCTCGCGCTCGGTGTTTTCGCCCCTATCGGCTCGCCACCGATCTTTGAGAGCCAAACCCTCTTTGGAAATGGGGCTGCAGACGGCACCATCGTGCTAGCCGCCGCGGCGATCGCTTTCTTCTTGTCGCTCAGGAGAAAGTACAGATGGCTCCTCCTTCCAGGCTTTGCCGCTCTCGGTGTGGTCGTGTGGAATTTCATCGCCGTCTTGAACGCGGTCAGCGCCAGGGAATCGCAGATAGCCGATGACATGGCCGGCAATCCGTTTGCAGGCCTAGGTGCGGTGGCCGCTGGGGCAAAGGAGCTGGAGTGGGGATGGGCCCTACTCGGGATCGGGATAGGGCTCCTGATCGGGGCTTCTATGCTCGGGCGGGGAGACCAGGAATCGGAGACGACGGGCAACACCAAGAGGTGCCCCTTCTGTGGCAAAGAAATCGTCGTCGAAGCAATCCAGTGCGAGCATTGCGGCAAAATCCTGAAGGGCTAGGGTGAGCTTGGCTCGCGCAGGTCGAGCCCAAACCCGGCGGGTTTTCGCATGACCGATATCGCACCCTACCGCGATGACGACCGGCGCACGGCTGCTCGTTTCGCGTTCGCCTTCGCCGGCTTCGCGATCCTCCTGGTCGCCACTTCCACGCCGCGGACCGTCGGCGACGGCGACGAGTACGTCGGCATGTCGATGGCGATCATCGGCCACGGTTCGCCGGCATCGACCAGCGAGCAGATTGACGCGCTGCGCGAACAGCTTGCTCGACGAGATCTGCGCCTGTCGCCCGACGCGGTGCACGAAGGGCGTGACGGGCGGTTCTACTACCGCCACTTCTGGCTGTACTCGGCCTTGGCGAGCCCGTTCGTGCTGGTGACCTCGGTCGCCGGCCTCGACCCGCTGTACGGGTTCACGATCCTGAACCTCGTTCTGTTGAGCGTCGCCGCCGGTATCGTTGCGGCCCGGATCGGATCCCACTTCACAGCGCTGCTGTTCATAGGGCCGATCCTGTGGTGGATCGACAAGGCCCATCCGGAGGCGTTCGTCTTCGCGCTGCTCGCCGTGGGGTTCGCGTTCTTCGACCAACGACCCGTGCTCGCCTTGTTGTCCTGGGCCGTGGTCGCGGTTCAATACCCGCCGGTCGCCATCCTCGTACCGATCGGCGGCGGCGTCGCCGCCTGGCGCAAGCCCGAGCTGCGCAAGGAGACTGGATTCCTCGCCGGGATCGGCGTCGTCGTCCTCGTGGCGCTCGTCCACCCGGTCTATTCGCTGTGGGGTCTCGGGGTCGTATCTCCGCTGGTGTTCTGGGGCCGGGGCCCGGCGGTGCCGACGTTTGCCGAGTGGTGGACGGTGTACGGCGATCTGAACATCGGGCTGTTGGTCAACTTTCCGTTGTTCATCGTGGTCGCGGCCCTGGTTGCCGTGAGGCTCGCCCGGCGGCGGCCCTTGGAGCTGCCGACCACCACATCGCTGATCGCGATCGCCGCAGCATTGGCTTTCCCGGTGGCCTTCGCCCAGACCGTCAATGTGAACCACGGCGGTACGCCCGGCATCAGCCGCTACACCCTGTGGCTGATTCCGCTTGCCGTACCGCTGTTCGCTGCAGCCCGTTCGGCGCTGGCGTCAGGGCGGCACAGGAACGTCGTTCACGGATTGATCGTCGTGTCGGCGGTCTGGTGCCTCGTGTACTTCCACCCGCGAAGGGCGGAGAGCTACAAGTACCCGACATGGATTGCCGAGACGGTGTGGACTAAGGCGCCCAGGCTGTCGAATCCGTTGCCGGAGATCTTCGCCGAACGCCTGGCGCACAGCGACCGCGGTTTGCTGCTGCCGATCTCGACACCGATGTGCGAAAAGGTCCTGTTGATCGGAGGGCGATGGCCGCCGCCGTGCGCGCCGTCGTCGGACATCCCACGCGCCTGCGTGGAGCCGGACGCGCTCTGCTACGCCAATCAGCGACGGTCACCCCCGGGCGCGTATCGGTTTCGCATCCTTTCCCGGCCGGCCCCCCGACCCTACGCCGAGAACGTAGCCATCTGGCCCACCGCGACCGAGGAACGCGTCGCGCGCCTGTTGAGCGAGCTGCGCTGGTGGGAAATGGCAGATAGCTCGGCCCGATTGGCGGATTCCTCCGTCCTGCGGGCCGCCCAGCGCGTCGGCTGGACGGCCTGGTGGTTGAGCGACGATCGTTTCGTTGTCTTCGCCAGCGCGCCGTCCGAGGGCGGCAACCTCACGTTGCGGCTGCCACAACCAATGACGGGAACCATCATCGCCCTGGGCAACGGCGCGACCATCCGCCAAGTCACGAGCCCGGCCGGAACCGACACCCTCTGGAACCTGCGGATTCCTCCTGTCGGGCCGCCGGGCGTCGCGGTTGTCCTCAGGGCCGACGAACCGTTGGATCGACGCTGATCGCCCCTGGCAGCACGGTCAACGACGCCTGTCAGAAGAGGAGTTCAACCGGCTGGTGCCGACCGGGCGCAGGAGACTCGGGGATTCGAGGTCCCCGTCAGCGGGAGCGCGTTACCTCGGATTCAGCGTTTCACCCGGCGACGCGGCCCCGAGCCACACCGCGCCCGCCCAGCGCCGCGGAAGCTCCGGCCAACGGCTCCGCAGCACCCACCGCGCTTCCTCCAAGGCCCCGACGCCGCGAGCCGGGCCACCCGCTCGGTAGAAAGCGTCGGCAAGAATCTGCGCATCCTCCTCGGTGATCGGCCACAGGTTGCCGACAACCGACCGTGCGCCGGCAACGATAAACGCTTCCGCCAGGCTGGGAGTCTGGCTGTAGTAGCCGGCGGTGCCCTGATGGTCTGGTCGGGTCGCGGTATCGCACGCCAGCAGAACGACCGTGGCTCCGCTGAGCCGCAAGTCGAGGATCTCGGCGAGCGTCAGCGCTCCGTCGAACGAGGCATCGCCCCGGAGTTGCAGCAGGCCGTCGCCCGGTCCGGTCGGGGCCAGGGAATGGCCGCCGAAGTGAACCACCGACGCCTCGGCGACGCGACGACGCCAAGCCGACTCCGTCGCCCGTGGCCCCAGCAGCATCGAACCTCCAGCGCTGCTTGCCGCACGCATTTCCGCGATCGTACCGGATCCGCCGCTGGGACCGAATGCCACAACGGGACCCTGGGCAGGCAAGCGCGACAGCGTGCGTTCCAGGTCGGCGAGCGAGGGCACCTGCGCGACGATGTAGTCACGCTGACGTCCGGCGTGCAGGCCGGCGAACGGCAGCAGATGCAAGGCGTCGTCGGGTATGACGTAGAGCACCTCGGTGCTATCCAGCAGACCTGCATTCTCGATGGTGCCGAACAGAACCTCGATGAGCGCGTCGGTCATCGCCGACCAGATCTGAAACTCGGTGCTCGATTGAGCCAGGGAACGCCACACGGTCACCTGGCCGCGGAGCAACGCCGCCGTGGTCGGCAAGCGCATCGGCGTCACCTTGTCGCGGTCGATCACAACAGCGAAGACGTCTTCCTCGACAACGACGAACGCCACGGCGGTCGTACCCCGGGTCAGCCGCCCGACCCAGGTTAAATCGGTCGCATCGGTGGTCGATCGCGCCCGTGAATGCTCCAACAACCCAACGGCGAGACGTGCATCGCCCGCCAAGAGCGCCAGCCGTATCGCGCTGCGAGTCACGTCTTGCCAGACCTCGTTGAGCAGCACGGTCCGCATGACGTTGGATCCGGCGTTGGCCCGTAATCCGTCGAACAACGCGATCGCATCCCGGTATCGACCCAGTGCGCGCGCGAATCGCCCGTCCTCCTCCAGACCTCTGGCCTCCAGAGCGATGGCGAGGATGGCCTGCGGATCTACGAGGTACGCGCCACCGCCCGGTGGCATCGCGGCTGACTCCGAGCTCGAGAGAATCGACGTACTGTCGAGTAGGCCAGGCAAACCATCCAGTAGCTCGGCAGCAGCTTGATCGTCGCCCAGCGCCAACGTGGCCCGCGCCGCCGCCGCAGAAGCTTGGCGCCAGAGCGCGTCGTCGTTGTCGTCCAAGAGCTCAACCGCCTGTCGAGCAGAGTCGTAGGCTCCGTAGTGGTCGCCGATCGTGCGCTGGATCCCGGACAGCGTGACGTAGAACGTCGCTGCAAGACGATCCCGCCCGAGCTCAACGGCCGCCGCCGCTGCCCGGGAGACAATCTCGGCCGCCTTTGCCCGCTCCCCGACGAGCCGGAGCACCGGTACTGCCGACACCCCCAAGCGTACATCCAGCAAGGGATTGGGTCGGGCGAGCGTCTGCAGCTGCCCGAAGTTGCTCATTGCCAGTCTCAAGTCTCCACGCCGCGACGCATTCTCGAGGGCGGACAGCAGGCAATCGGCACGAGCTACCGAATCAAATTGCGGCAGACCGTGACAAGCTCCGCCACTCCGCGTCACGATTCCCGCCCCACGCGCCGAGAGTCCCGCGGCATTGATCACTGAAATCGCGGCGCTCGTCGGGTCACCGGCACGCGCGGCCAAGCTCACCGCCTGTTTCGCCAATACAACGCTCGTTCCCAGTTCGTTCGACGAGTCGATAAGAGACGACGCAAGAACGAGCCCTCTGGCCCGCATCGCCGGATCTGATGACAACCAGCCTTCTTGAAGCCACCGGGCGGTGAGTCGGCCACCGAGTCCATAAGGAGCGATCACGGCCGTCATTGCTGCGAGGCGCCGCAACGACAATTCGTCGAGAGCAGCCAGCAGGTGCGGATCTCCAGACCATCTCGCGATCACGCCGAAGGCCTCGAGCGGTCGACCTGTGCCGGCAAGTGCGGCAGCGTATGAGACCGCGATGCTCGGGTTTTCCGGGAGACGTTTGTGTGCGCGCTCGACGATCTCGACACCGGCCGCGAACCCATGCCGGGCGAAACGAACCTCGGCGACCAAATAACGAACAGCCGCTGTTGGTGCCCGCCGTGTGGCGGCGCGGGAGAAGGCCTCGAGCCAGTCCATCCGACCGGATCGCCGGGCCGCACTGACCAGGAGCGTTGCCCCGCGAACGTCGGCAGGATCTTTCGCGAACATTTCGGCGGCGGCAAACACGACCTGGCGACTGTAGCCGCGCGCGAGCAGCCGCTGGAGCCACTGGTGCGTTTGGTCGGCGGGCAACGGCGGGTGGCCTGTTGCAAGGGCGGTGGGCGCCGAGAAGGCTGCGGAGCCACCATCACCGATCATCCATACGAAGAGGACGAGGACGCAGAGCGCCCGCTTCAGCCAAGTTGCCGAGAGCTGCGACCGTCTGTTCGAGTTACGCCCGGACCGACGCGTCATCGCCCCTTCCACACGAGTCTTGCCGGAGAAGCTTTCGCGATTACCGCGCCCCCCCTCAAGGCTTCGACCTGCCAAATCAGAACGGCTCCCGGTGAGAGTTGATCAAGCGCCAGCTCGAACATCTGAGCATCGGACGCTAGAGAGCGGTCGATCAGTTCGTTACCGACCCGGTCCCACACGCGCACGCGATAGGAAGTCGCATCCGGCCAGGCTTCCCAACGCACGGTCGGATTCGCGCCCTCGCTGTCCCGCTGCACGAACGCCGATAGGGTCGGGCTGGGGCCGCGCCACCTCTCGTCGCTCCCGATTCCGATCCGGGGAAAAGCACCGCTCGCAACCGCGATCAGGATGGACGCGCCCAGCACAACCGCGGCCGCCCGGACCAGGAAGCCGGACAAGCGGGACCTGGAGACCACGGGTCGCTCGAGAGCAATGGACTCCATCGGAGACGGGGCGTCGCGGAGCTCCCACTCGAGTTCACCCGATTCATCATCACCGACAATGTGGCGAAAGAGGCATGCGCACCCGTCGCAAGACGAAAGATGTTGGCCCAGCCGCCGCCGATGTCCCGCCTTGATCTTGCCCGACGCTAGCGCGATCCAGTCACCAACGCTCGGGCACTCTTCACTCGAGCCGGCGCTCGTTCCCGCCGCCACGCCGTAGAGCCCGAGCAGAAGCTCGTATCTGGCGCCACACTGCGGGCAGTCTCGCAGGTGCTCCCGGAGCTCCCGCCCACCCTCGTCAGCGTGCCGGGCCAGGCGCTCCCATGAGGGACACTCCCCTGATCGGTCTTTCTGGTATGTGCTCATTTCGGAAACAAGACTGCCCCAGTAGCGGCGTCTACAAAGTCGCGGAACTCGAAACCTCGCTCTCGAAGCCCGGTTGCGAGGTTCGAGAGCGCACGACCTTGGATTTCATAGACCCGCTTGTAGTTGTTGAGCCCCAGCGCGATCGCGATCTCCCGGGCCGATAGCCCACGCTCGAATCGCAACCGAAGGGCAAGTCTTTCCTCATCAGGCAAGGTCCCGATCAACTCTTGCAGCACGTCGTAGGCCTCGTCGCGCCCTAGATGATGAGAACTGTCTTCCCGGTCGTCGGGAACGTCGAAGGAGATCTCTTCCCCCACCACGGTTCTGGGGCGGTCAATGGAGACTGGGCGCGCCGATCTCAGGAGCGAGGTAACGAGCCTCCAACGGTGATCGGGCGTGAGCAGCCTTTCGATCGCCGCGAGTCGCTCGATGACTTCGCAGACTCCGCAGTTGAGATGCTCCTTCGACTGGAGCAGCCGAGCGATCTGCACCAGCGTGTATCCCTCCCAGAAGTAGTACTGGAACAACAACCGGTTTCAGGCGCTCAACGCCGATCTGCCGCAAGTCCTTTCCAGGTAAGCGTTTACGGGCAATTCCCCAGGGGCCAGCTTACTGCGATTTCTGGTCGTTTCCGGTCCTTTTGGT
>JADFNY010000273.1 GCA_022563115.1 Acidobacteriota bacterium
CGGCAAGCCGGTGGTCGCGGCGATCCACGGGGTCGCCGCCGGCGGCGGCCTCGAGCTCGCCCTCGGTTGCCACTACCGGCTCGCCGCCACGGACGCGCGCCTCGGCCTGCCCGAAGTGACGCTCGGCATCATCCCCGGCGCCGGCGGCACGCAGCGCCTGCCGCGGTTGGTGGGTGTGCCTGCCGCCCTCGATCTCATCGTTCAGGGCAAGCTCAACCCCGCCCCCAAGGTGCACGACCTCGGCCTGATCGACGAGCTGTTCGAAGGTGACGCCGCTGACGCCGGTGTCGCCTACGCCCGGAAACTGATCGCCGCCGGCAGTGGCCCGCGGCGCACCCGCGACCAGAACGAGCGCGTCGAGGCGGCGCGCGGCAAGCCGGAGATCTTCGAGGAGTACCGCCTCGGCGTCCGCAAGAAGGCGCGCGGCGTGGACGCGCCGCTGGCGGCGATCGAATCGATCGAGAACGCTGCCAACCTGCCGTTCGACGAGGGCATCGCGAAGGAACGCGAGATCTTCGATCGCTGCCTCGCGTCCGATCAGTCGAAGGCCATGCGCCACGCGTTTTTCGCCGAGCGCGAGGTCGGCAAGATCCCCGACGTACCCAAGGAGACGCCGACCCGCGATATCCGCAAGGTGGGCGTGATCGGCTGCGGCACGATGGGGCAAGGTATTTCGATGGCGTTCGCCAACGCCGGCATCCCGGTGAAAGTCCTCGAGGTGAGCCAGGAGGCGCTCGACGTCGGTATCGAGAAGATCGAGAGGAGCTATGACTCGTCGGTCGAGAAGGGTCGGATCTCCCCGGAGGAGCGCGATCGGGTCGTCTCGATGATCGCCGGAACGCTCGAGTACGCCGATCTCGCCGACGTCGACCTGGTCGTCGAGGCCGTATTCGAGGAGATGGACGTGAAAAGGACGGTCTTTGCCAAGCTCGATGAAGTGTGCCGTCCCGGCGCCATACTGGCGACCAATACCTCGACCCTCGACATCGACGAGATCGCCGCCACGACGTCGCGCCCGGGCGACGTCATCGGCCTGCATTTCTTCAGCCCAGCACACATCATGCGCCTGCTCGAGATCGTGCGCGGCGACAAGACCGACGCCGACGTCATCGCCACCGCTGTGGGGCTGGCCAAGACGCTCCGCAAGACCGGCGTGCTGGTGGGTGTGTGCGAAGGCTTCGTCGGCAACCGCATGCTGCTCGCTTACCTGCGCGAGGCCTGCTTCCTGCTCGAGGAAGGGGCGCTGCCCCAGCAGGTCGACAAGGCAATCTCCGACTTCGGCTTCCCGATGGGGCCGTTTACCATGCTCGACATGGCGGGCCTCACCGTCGGTTACCTCATCCGCCAGCACCAGGCGGCGACGCGACCCGCCGATGAGCGCTACTCGGACATCGAGGACCGTATCGTCGAGATGGATCGACTCGGCCAGAAGACTGGCGCCGGTTGGTACACGTACGAGGCCGGCAACCGAGCGCCGGTCCCGGATCCCGAGATCGAGAAGATGATCATCGAAACCTCCGCCAGCCTCGGCATCGAGCGCCGCGAGATCAGCGACCAGGAGATCATCGAGCGCTGCTTGTATCCGCTGGTCAACGAGGGCGCCAAGATTCTCGAGGAAGGGATCGCCATCCGGTCCAGCGACATCGATGTCGTCTGGCTCTACGGCTACGGCTTCCCGCGACAGCGCGGCGGACCGATGTTTTGGGCCGACCTCATCGGCACCAAGACGGTCCACGACAAGCTGGTCGAGCTCGAGGCCGAGCACGGCGACCTCATGAAACCCGCCGACCTTCTGAAGAAGCTGGCCGCAGAAGGCAAGAGGTTCGGCGACCTCTGATGTTGTCGGGGCCGCGGGATCGTCGGTTCAGCGCCCGCTGGGCGCGTTCGCAACGCCCCGCCGGTTGATGCCGGAGCTCCCCGACATCACCGTGTACATCGAGTGCCTCGAGCCCCGCATCGTCGGCCGGCCGCTCGAGCGCACCCGGGTGCAGAGCCCGTTCCTGGTGCGCACGTTCGACCCGCCGATCTTCTCGGTCGATGGCAAGGTTGTCCGCGGACTTCGGCGCCTCGGCAAACGCATCGTCTGGGAGCTCGAGGGCGACGTTTTCATGGTCTTCCACCTGATGATCGCGGGTCGATTTCGCTGGCGCCAACGGGGCGTGAAAGTGCCGGGCCGCAACGGCCTGGCGGCGTTCGATTTTCCTGACGGCTCGCTGTTGATGACCGAAGCGTCGTCGAAGAAACGCGCCTCGCTGCACGTCGTCCGCGGAGAAGAGGCGCTCGCCGAGCACGATCCCGGCGGCCTCGAAGTCCTGCGGTCGGACGTCGCCGAGTTCGCCGAGCGCCTGTGGGTCGAAAACCACACGTTGAAGCGATCGCTGACTTCTCCGCGCCTGTTCTCGGGCATCGGCAACGCCTTCTCCGACGAGATCCTGCACGCCGCGGAGCTGTCGCCGCTGAAGTGGACCTCGCGGCTCAGCGACCAAGAGGTCGAACGATTGCATCGCCACACGATCGACACGCTCGAGCGCTGGACACAGATCATGCGCCAGCAGGTCGGCGACGGCTTCCCGGAGAAAGTCACCGCGTTCAAGGAGGGAATGGCGGTGCACGGGCGGTACAAGAAACCGTGTCCTCGCTGCGGCGCGCCGGTCCAGCGCATCGTCTACGCGAACAACGAGACCAACTACTGCGCCCCGTGCCAGACGGACGGCAAGGTCCTCGCCGACCGCGTGCTCTCTCAGCTGCTGAAGGACGATTGGCCCCGTACCCTCGAGGACTGGGAAGAGCGGCTGGGCTGAGCGCACCGCTCTTCCATGAGGTTCGGCACCGTATCGAGTATCGTCACCCGATGGGCGATTCCACCACAACGCAGCGAGTCGAATCCACCGTCTACCGCCGGCGCGTACGCACCGAGAACAAGAAGGGTGCATCAACCCGGGTCGGCCGATCGAAGAGCTCGAAGCCGGCGGCGGCGCGGCCGGCAGCGGCCTTCGACGACCGTCTCATCGACGCGCTGGTGCTCCACCGCAGCATCGGGGGGTTGCTCGGCATCTGGGTGGCCATGGTCGCTGGCTTCGGCGTCGTGTACTGGGCCGCCGACCTGGCCGGCACCCCGTGGCTCGACAGCGACCTCGGTGGACCGGGAAGCCTCGCCGACCTGGCCAACGCCATTTATTTCAGCTTCGTGACCGCGCTGACGATCGGCTACGGCGACATCAGCCCGCTCGGCCCGGCGCGGGTGTTGGCCATCATCGAGGGCGCCACCGGGCTGCTGATCTTCGGCCTCGTCATCTCGAAGCTGGTGTCGCGTCGTCAAGAGGAGCTGTTGGAAGACATCCATCGGATCGCGTTCGAGCAACGGCTCGGCCGGGTGCGTACCAGCCTCCACCTGGTGCTGTCGGAGCTGCAGACGATCGTCACGATGTGCGGCGACGAATCGGTGCCGGGGCCCCGACTCCGCACCCGGACCGAGAGCACGGTGGCGATCTTCGAGGGCGAGCTGCGCACCGTGCACGACCTGCTCTACCGACCCCACCAGATGGTCGACGAGCAGTCGCTCGAGTCGATCCTCGCCAGCCTGGCGGCGAGCCTCGAGGTTCTCAACGAGCTGCTGGAATGCCTGCCGCGAGAAGGTCGAGAGTCGTCGGTGTTCGTCAACAGCCTGCGGCACATCCACCTGCGCGCCGTCGGGATCTGCTCCGATTGCGTTCCGCACGAATACGCGCCGGACCTCGCCGCCTGGATGGATCGGGTCCAGACGCTGGCCGAGAAGCTCGGGTAGGAAGCGGTGGTGAAAGTGTGATGGCCGAAAACAACGGCCGCAAGCGCCTCCCCCCGAGCAAGGCCTGGCCGTTGATCAAGCGGTTCTGGCCCTGGGTGCGCCCCCACATGCGCTACGTGTGGGTGCTGATCGTGCTGCTGCTGGTCAGCACCCCCCTACCGATGGCCGCACCGCTGATCGTCCGTCGCGTCGTCGACGACGCCGTCCAGAACTCGAACCGCGGTGACATTCTGTTCTGGGGGATGGTGCTCGTCGGCATGACGCTGATCGGCGTCGTGTTTGCGCTCGGCATCGGCTACTCCACGACGCTGTTTCACACCAAGGTGGTGCGCGATATCCGGCTGCAAGTGTACTTCCACATGCAGCGCTTGTCGTACCGCTACTACAACGAGAAGGAAGCCGGCTACCTGATGTCGCGGCAAACGGACGACGTCGGCAACATGCAGGGGGTGATGGCCGATTCGTTCGCTACCGCCGCCGTCGATCTCGTGCGTGGTGCGGCGTACGCCGGGATGATCTTCTACGTCGAGTGGCGCATGGCGCTCGGCGGGCTGGTCCTGGTGGTGTTCATCTTCGGGTTCCAGTACGCGATTTCCGGAACGATGCGAGAGCTGTCACGGGTCAATCGCGAGAAGTGGACCGCGCTGAGCACGGCGCTGCACCAGGGCATCTCCGGCTACCCGCTGGTCCAAGCGACCGCCTCCGAGCACCACGAAGCCCGCCGTTTCACCCGCGTGATGCACGACAGCGTTCGGGCGGCGCTGAAGCAGAGCATGTTCTTCCTGCTGACCCGCAACGTCTTCCGGCTCATCGGCGGCGTCGCCCCGACGATCATCGTCCTCGCCGGCGTCTACCTGATCATCAACAGCGAGCTGACGGTCGGCGGGCTGTTCGCGTTCTTCATGTATTTGATGCAAATGTTCAGCTCCTTCGGAACGGTGGCGAACGTCAATCCGCGGCTGCAGAGCTCGCTGGCGTCTCTCGAGCGCGTCTACGAGATCCTCGATATCGAGCCCGAAGTGGTGAGCCCGCCCGGCGCGCTCGCTCTCGACGACCTACAAGGGAGGGTCGTTTTCGAGAACGTCGGCTTCGAGTACGAGGCTGGCCGGCCGGTTCTGCGCGACATATCGTTGGAAGTTCCGGCGCGCACGATGGTGGCCCTCGTCGGACCCTCGGGAGCGGGCAAGACGACGCTGGCGCACCTGCTGCCGCGTTTTTTCGATCCCGTCTCCGGCCGCGTGTTGATCGACGGACACGACCTGCGCGAGCTCGACCTGCGCCGCTACCGGCGCCGCATCGGCCTGGTGCCGCAGGAGATCTTCCTGTTCGACCGAACGGTAGCCGAGAACATCACCTACGGAACGGTCGGCGCGCACGACGACCGCATCCGCGCCGCCGCCGAAGCCGCCAACGCCCTCGACTTCATCGAGCAGATGCCGGAGGGATTCGAGACCCAGATCGGCGAGCGCGGCGTCAAGCTCTCGGGCGGCCAACGCCAGCGCCTGGCGATCGCCCGCGAGATCCTCCGCGACCCGGCGATTCTGGTGCTCGACGAAGCCACCTCGTCGCTCGACTCCGGAACCGAGGCGCTGATACAGGAGGCCCTCGGCGTCCTGCTTGCCGGCCGCACATCGTTCGTCATCGCCCACCGCCTGTCGACGGTGGTGCGCGCCGACGTGATCGTGGCACTCGACGCGGGACGCATCGTCGAGATGGGAACCCACGACGAGCTACTCGCCCGCGGCGGCCTGTACGCCCGCCTCTACGAGTCGCCGTTTCGCGGTACT
>JADFNY010000274.1 GCA_022563115.1 Acidobacteriota bacterium
AGCATGCCGCCCAGATCCATCACGAGTGTGCCATCGACGTACAGCCACACGTCGTCGTTGCCCTCGAACTCGAACACCTGGCCGGCGCATGCCTCGTAGGCAAACGACATCGGGATCTCCACCGTGAAGTGATAGTTGTGGGCCGCTCCCTCGTTGCCGTAGAGCTTGCCGTCGATCGGGTAGAACGCGTCCGTGTCGTACTCATACATGCCGTCCGGCGCGAGCGTAAGGTCGATGCCGAGCTTCTTGCCCGCGTTGACGCCCGGCACGTCGTGGAACCACTGCCAGAACGTGTACGCATCGGTCACGCCCGCGACCGTGTCAGCGCCTCTGACGCCCGCCGAGTCAATGACGAGCGGCCCGCAGGACGTCGCAAGGTTGGGCGACGTGTCGATGTGCATGCCGGCGCCTGAATTGAGATCGATGCTCTGCCCGATGAGCACGAAGGGGAACACGCCAGCGGCGCTGATCTGGCTTCCATCGCTCACGATCCACGACTTGTTGAGGTCCCAGGACGGAGCACTCCCCAGTTCGAGCCAGTCGAGGACCCCCTGGCCGGTCTCGACACTCCCGGACCAGGCCTTCAGCCGGCCCACCCGTCCTTTTCCGAGTTGCGCCAAAGCCGAGCCGAAGTTCGCGGGAGCCAGCATCACGAGGTGGCTCATCGGGCACTTGCCGCTCCTAGGCACCGAGTCGTAGTAGCGATGCCACCAGTCGCGAATGACGGGCCCGCCGGTGGAATGGGTGATGCAGACGAATCGCTTGCCGCCGGCGAGCAAGGCAGAAAGCTGATCGGCGACAGCCGTTCGAAACGCCCGGGAGATATCCGGTACCTGTACCTGGTCGCGAAAGCTGATGTATCGACCCAGATAGATCTCCTCGACCTGGATGTCGATCCCCTCGTCGACAGCTGCCGCTTGGAGCCGCTCGGGTAACCCCCCGTAGGTCTCGATGTTGGAGACGCTCCAGCCATGCACGAATACGACGATCAAGCTATCATCCGCCATCCAGCTTTACTTGACAGTAGCTCTCCAACGCCAGATTGACAGCTTCGTTGGCGTTGTCCCAACAGGACACTAATCGATTCGTTGATCCCATTGTATTCACCGTGGGACCATGCATGGCTAGCTCGATGGGGATCGATAGTCGGCAAACGATTCGACACCGAACCACTTCGTCACGCGCATCGTCGTCGACCGGTCGGACCCCAACGCGGCGTACATCTCGTACTCGGGCTTCAATACGCTGACACCGGCCACGTCTTGGGCGTCGTCTTCAACCCGCAGTCCGGGCAGCCAACGTTCACCTCGCTGGAGCGCGATCTGGGCGACCTACCGATCAACACGCTGGCCTACGACGACCTCGCCGGCGATCTATACGCGGGCACCGACTTCGGGCCCCTCGTCCTGCGCGCCGGCGCCTCGGAATGGGCCCTGGCCGGCGTCGGATTCCCCGAAGCGCTAATGGTGGACCTGGAAATCGTGCCCGAGCAACGGATTCTCGAGGCCGCCACCCACGGGCTCGGCATCTATTACCTGCGGCTGCCGGAGCTGCGCTGATCCCGGTCCGGCGCCTGGAGCCTGTAGCGGCGGCGGCGCCCTATCCCTTACCATCAAGCGTCCAGGGAGCCGGCTCTCCTGTACCGGCGTCTGCCGCCAGTCCTGGAGCCCGGCGCTATTGTTGACTCAAAGACCGGAGTGGTCCGATGCATGTCGGTGGTACCAACGCGCCCACGCGGCGGGTGCCGTTGGCGGCCGCGATCCTCGCGTTGATCCTGGCGGGGACGCTCCATGGCGGACCCGGGGAGGCGTCGGAGCTGGAGGATCGACCCGCGGCGTCCCGGAATCAGCACGTCCGGCGGGTCGTACGAGAGGTGGAGCTTTCTCCCCGGCTCGGTCCCCCGGGCACCCGGGTGATCTTGAGAGCGAGTCTGTTGCCGGCCCTGACCCCGGTGCAGCTCGTCATCGGCGGAACCCAATCAGGCTTCGAGGGACTCGCTCTCGGCCAGACCGACGCGGACGGCAATTTTGAGGGGGTCGTCGAGGTGCCTTCGTGGTCGAAACGGGATCAGCTGCACCGGTTCATCGTCTTCAACCTGTATTTCTCCACCGTCCTCGCCGAGTCGGCGATCTTTCACGTGACCGATGCGGACGGAGTGGTCGTCCGTAACGGTGAGCTCGGGAGCTCCGGATCCGAATGCACGACGCTGGAGGGCGATGACGGGGAGCGCTACCGTCTGATCGGTGCCACGGACGAGCTGGAGGCCGGGAACCGAGTGGTGGTGGAGGGTGTCCTGTCGGAATCGGACGAGGGCTGCGGTGAGGGTCTGTCGCTCGACTTGACGCTCATCTCGATCCGGTAGCTTCCATCCGAGCCTGCCGCCGCTACCCTGATTCAGAATCGCACGAACACCCCGGCGGTGATGCGTCGTGTGCGGCCCGATGAACACGCGACCGTCGACGCGCATGCTCCAGCGATCGGTCACGTCGCGACGCAATCCGGCGCCGACCACGCCCGCCAGCACCCCGTACGGGCCTCGAGCCGGGTCGTCACCCGGTCGGTCTCGTCGATCGGCACCTCGCGCGTGGCGGCACTCGTTTGCCGACGATTAAATGGAGCCTACCCGCTAGCGGAGCAGTTCGGTATCGGTATGGGTGAGGCTCCAGGTGTACCAGAAGGTGTCGAAGCCGTTGAGGCGCTCGACGTTCCCACCGAAGTCCCGGCTGATGGCATTGAACTCCGCTCCGGTGCTGATCTCGAACCAGGAGCCGCCGCGGTTCTTGAAGCCGGCGGGTGACCGAAAGGCGGCGCTGCCGCGGAACATCTGATCGGAGGCCTCGCGGAAGATAAACACCTTGGTGCCATCAAGCAGATCGAAGGTCCTCCCACCGACCACGCGCCTGAGCTGGATGGCGTAGGCGGTGCCGTCGTGCAGGAAGGCGTGGATCTGCTCCTTGGTGTCGAGGCGGTCGTCCTCGGCCTCGACGCCGCGGAAGCCGCTCGGATCGCTCCAGTAACGCTCGTAGGGGTTGCGGCCCGGGTCCTGCAGCGTGATCAATTCCCCGTCACCGGTGCGCTGGGTTACCGAAAGCACCAGCGTGTCGGGGTGCTTGGCGTACCACTCCGCCCAGCTCATCTTCGAGCTGACCGGTAGCACGACGAGCGCGGTTCCTTTGAGCGCGCCGGCCTCGGCCTTGCCGCTCATGATCGACCAGTAGGTGTCGGTTTGCGTGTCTTGCATCACCAGCGAGGCGTTGAGCAGCCCGCCGGAGGGCTCGAAGTTGAGGGTTTGCCCGGCGTAGTTGCGGTCGTACACGACGGCCGTGTTGGCGAGCGGTCACCAAACGGCGGCGAAGTCGGTGTCGCCGATGGTGTCGTTGACGACCTCGTGGCTGTTGAGCAACTCGAGGCTGTAGGCGCGCGCCTCGCCGTCAATGACGACGCCCAGCACCCAGGCCTCGTCGCGGATGTTCGCTTCCGCCGCCGGTACGTAGACGGGGTCGTCGATGGCGGGAATATCGCCGCGCGCGAGGATCTGGATGTAGCCCTCGGGTGTGTCCTGCTGTTGGGTGGCGAGAGCGGCGGTCAGGGCACCGGTCGCCAAAGCGACGGTGAGCGCCGTCAGCGCCAAGTATCGAAGTCGTAGTTTGCTCATCGAGCTTCTCCAGTCTGAGATCACCCGAGATTGTCGCACACGGGAGGGGCACCGACGAAACTCCGGAGGGTGCTCGCGGCACCCGCTTGTCAGCGCCGTTACGGAACAATGCGCTCGTTTGCTCCGGCACCTTCGCTGAAAGACTGCGCTTGGAAACCGGCGGGGGTCGGAATCCGTAGGAACACCCATGAACGATCTCCGCTACGCAACGCGTACCCTCCTGAAAAGCCCCGCATTCACCGTTGTGGCCTTGCTGTCGCTGGCCCTCGGGATCGGCGTCAACACGACGATTTTCAGCGTCGTCAACGCCGTCCTTCTGCGCCCCCTGCCGGTCGCCGAGCCCCGCGAGCTGGTCGAGATCTACACCGCAACCGGCCTGGAAGAATTCCCCCAGTCGATGTTCTCGTACCCGGACTATGTCGATCTTCGAGACCGCAACGAGGTGTTCAGCGGCGTCGGGGCGTACGCCCTCGCGGAGGCCAGCCTACGGCACGCCGATGAAGCACCGAAGATCATCTTTGCCGAGGTCGTTTCGGCCAACTTCTTCGACGTGATCGGTGTCGAACCGACCCTCGGGAGGGCCTTCACCTCTGAGGAGGGGGTAACCGAGGGAACCCATCCGGTGATCGTGCTCGGGCACGGGTTCTGGACCGCGCAGCTCGGCGCCGATCCCGACATCATCGGCCGGGAGATCTTCATCAACACGACGCCCTACACGGTGATCGGCGTGGCGCCGGCGTCGTACACCGGCATGCTTCCCGCGGTGACGACGCAGGTCTGGCTGCCGCTGATGATGAGCGAGGATCTCTCTCTCATCGGTATCCAGGACGTTCAGCTCTTTGAGATTCGTGAGTCCTTTGAGATGTGCCAGGCCGGCGTCGCTCACCTGAGAGATACAAAGCTCTTGAAGACTCGTGAGTCTGCTGAGGAGTTCCAGAATCGCGGCGTTCTTCTTGTAGATGAGAGCTGCGTCGGGAGGAATAATAATAGGCAAGTTGAAGATGAGAACTCCAGCGGCTTGCCTAAAATACTCCTCCCCGACAAGTCGCCGGAGTCGCTGGAGGCGTGGGTTCCGGCTCGGATACCCTGGCCGACTCATCCTGCGTCGCTTCCTCTGCGCGTATCCGCATGAGCAGATTCCGCCCCTTCTGTGTGATATACACCCTCGTGTCGAGTTGCTGGAGCAACTGGTCGTCGCCTTGCTCTTTGACATATTTCACTTTGTACGGCGGGTAATTTTTGCCGCGTTCATACTCTGCGAGCCGCTTGGCGGTTTCGCCGGGATCGACCAACGGGTATTTGAATGTACCGTCACCACTGAGCGTCGCTCGGATACGGTTCGCCCGCGTGATAATGGCCGGCCACTGAAAGTTCGACAGGTAAGTGTCCTGTTCGTTCGTATCTGGAATCTCACACGGAGAATAACGGCTGCCGCGCCTGTGCCGAGCATCGAGCAGTTTTCGAGCATCCTCCGACAGGCCAGCCTCAATCAGTCCCGCTTCATCCAAGCAGTGGAGGGCTGCTGCAAAGCCGTTATTCCAGGCTTCCGATGGGATTGAACACAGCCGAACGCCGCCGCCGTGGGACTTGTCCGGGTCGTTGGTCAACGATTCTAGGACTTCCAGGGCTTGTTTCTCAAGATCGGGTAGGTCTGTTGTCGGCATTCGCGTCGTCCCTGACACGGGCCGTCACCTCTCTGCCACGCGGACGACGCGTTGCATGGCAGTGAGGCGACGCGAGCCGACTGCCGCCGGACCCGTTGTCAGATTCTACCCGCTTGACGCCCGGACGCCAGCAACGAACATGAGCACCATGACCGTGACAGCATGGATTGAGGCTGTGGGGATGATCGTTTTGGCTATCCTAACCGGCGTCTACGTCTGGTACACGAAGCG
>JADFNY010000275.1 GCA_022563115.1 Acidobacteriota bacterium
CCATTGATAAGTCAGCGGGCCCGATGCGTGTGGGGGCATCACGTTCGGCACTTTCGCAATGATGTTCTTGGCTGTCAGCGTCGATTCCGTGTACTCGTACGTTCCTGCGTCAGCGATGAAGTTGTCGTACGCAACCAGCCTCTCCTCATCGGTCCGGTCCTGACTAAACGGCGATCGTTCCGAACCCGGAATCAACATGTTGCTGAAATGGTGCTCAGTGAACACATACAGACCTGGCTCGGGGTCCTCGTTGACAGTCGTGCCGGTCGGATCGGTTACCGATGTTTCAGTGATGAGCCAGGCGCCGACAAACGGATTCGCAACAGCCCCCGCGCTTTCCACTGGCTGAGCCGGAGTACATGCGGGGATGCTGATAACCGCGAGTCCCGTGATCAGTAGCGCTCGATAGCTCATCGTCTGTTTCCTCGGTTCGATCTGTTATCCGCCTAACTACACTAGCACTCGATCACTTTCGTTCTGCCGCCATACTTGATGATCACCGGCGGCCAAAGCAACGGGGCGATGTGCCGCAAGTCGCTGATCAAGGGAGACGGTTCGTGATCCGCTGCGACCCATCGTGCAGAGCAACGGCGACCTGCCGGGACCGCACCGGACTACCTTGCGACTCAGATAGGGGCGGCCCGGCGCGCCAGCTCACCGTCCCGCCGGCACCCGCTGCTTCAACTCCTCGAACCAGTTGAGGACGACGTTGATGGTCGGAGAATTCGTTTCGTCATCGCCGGACGTGTCGACCATCAGGAAACGATCGTTGGCGCGGTCGTAGTCATACACGGTACGTGCCCAAAGACCACGTTGGGTGTAAGAGGTGCCGGAGAAAAGCTCGGTCCGACCAGTGACGCGTGGCTCGGGGTCGGGCGAGAGCTGGGCGGAGATCATGCGGGAAGTGAAACCGCTGGCCATCTCCCGATAGAACAACTCGCTGCTGTCGGCGCCCCACATCGGTTCGACGCCACCGTTGTTGGAGATCTGCACGCGCGTCCCGCAGTCGGGGAAGGGACGCACGTAGACCTCGTCGCGCCCCGACTGCGTCGACACGTAGGCGACCCAACGACCGTCGGGCGAGACCATCGGCGAGCGCTGGTTGAACTGACCGCTCTGATCGCACGGAGCGAACGGCGTCCTGTCCTCGCCGACGAAAGGCACCACCAGAATCCGCCGCCGCTGTCGACCCTCGATCATCTCGTGCAGCACCAGATCTTCGCCGTCGCCGGACCAGGAAATCGGGTAGGTGCCACCATCGGTTTTCAGGATCTCCTCGCGCTCGGAGCCGAAGCTGGCGTCGCGCGCATAGATGCCACGCAAGCCGGTTTGTGTGTCGCCCTGGTTCCAGTAGAACAGCACCGTCTGTGAGTCCGGTCTCCACAGCGGCCCGGCGCTGGTGCCCTCGTTGTTCAGCGGCGCGAAGGAGTCATCCTCGATGCCGAGGATCCAGACACCACCGGCCCCGTCAACAGTCACTTCGACCGCAATGCGGCGGCCGTCCGGCGACAACCGAGCGGCACGGAACGCCCCGCGGCGCTCGGAGACGGGCTCCGCCCTGCCACTGCGATCCACCCACACGAGTTGGAAAGTGTCCGTGCCGCCACCTCCTCGCGTGTGATAAACGAGCATCCCGGTCTCGGAAAAGTCGAACGAGACGCCGCCGGCACCAGGAAACGATCGATCGGCGGCGAGGTTCTCGACGACGGGTATCGGCGAGCCGGAAGTCTCGAGGGTATCGAGGTCGAAGGGCACCGCGAACAATGCTCCGGCGTTCGAATACACCAGATGCCCCGTCGGGACGTACCGTCCATACGTGCCGCCCCGGTGCACGACCTGGCGATCGCCAGTCTCGAGATCCACGACCTCGAGGTTGGCCCCGTCGAAGTCGCCGGTCTCGACCGAGTTCGAGGTGAATAGCACCGCCTTTCCGCCGGGCAAAAACTGGGGCCAGCGGTGGCTGCGCTCACCTTCGGCAAGCTCGGTGAGGGGTCGCGGCTCGCCCTCGACAGCCGACACCAGAAGCAAACCGCTCGTCCCATTCCGTGTGTAGACGATCGTATCGTCGGGACCCCAATCCGCACCTCGGCTCCAGCCCGCCGGCGTGATCAACTGCGGGGTGCCCCCGGTGATGGACGCTTTTTTCAGCTCGGTCGTGGTGGCGAACCCTACCCACTGGCCATCGGGCGAGAAGAAAGGATGGTGCGGCGAACCCAGGAGGGTTTCAGATGACGCGAGCGTCGTCGAGTCCTGTTGGTCGAGAGCGCGAAGGTGCAGCGCGCTCCCCTCCAACGGATCACCCTCGACGTAGGCAACGTACAGTCCATCGGGCGATAGCACGACTGCGGAACCGCCCCCACTCATAATCGTGTCGACGGCAGGGTCGAGCTGCAGGCGGATGGGGCTTCCGGGCTCCGGTGGGCTCGGGAGCGTAGCCCACCAGGTTGCAGCACCGCCTATGATCAACGCCCCCACTACCGTCGGAACCGCCAGCTTCCACGGGACGCCGCGAGCCGTTTCCACAGCGGCGGGGGAACCTAGCATCGCGGACACAGCGTCTGTGCCCCCACTGAGCGCCTCCTCGATCTCGATACGAGCGTCGGCGATGTCGTGAAGACGGCGATCCGGGTCCTTTCGCAGGCAGCGCTTGACCAGCGCGCCGACCATCGGCGGTGTAGAGCCGGGCAGCGCCCCGAAATTCGGCTCCGACTCGATAATCGCCGCCAGCGTGTCGGCGACCGTTTCCCGCGCGAAAGCCCGCGACGCGGTAAGCGCCTCATACACCACGCAGCCGAAGGCCCAGATGTCGACCCGCTTGTCGAGGGGCTGCCCCCGCACCTGCTCCGGGCTCATGTAGGGAGCGGTGCCGAGAATTACGCCCGTCTCGGTGCCAGCGACCGTCAGGGTGGGCGAGTGTGAGAGGTCGCCCGCCGAAGGCTGGCCCTCGAACGCCTTGGCGAGCCCGAAGTCGAGGACCTTGGCTCTCCCCTGCGGCGTAATCAAGATGTTGGCGGGCTTGAGATCCCGGTGAATGATCCCTTCGCCGTGCGCCGCCTCCAACGCTTCGGCGATCTGCTTGCACAAGTCGAGCGCGGCTTCCGTGGGAAGCGGTCCCTTGGCGAGCCGCTGCTCCAGGGATTCACCCTTGACCAGCTCCAAAACGAGAAAGCGCGTATCTTCGTGCTGCTCCAGGCTGTGGATGGTGGCGATGTTGGGATGGTTCAGCGCCGCGAGCAGGTGAGCTTCACGCTCTAGCCTAGCGAGGCGGTCCGGGTCGGCGCTCAGTTCCTCGGGCAGCACCTTGATCGCCACCTCGCGCTTCAGCTTCGTATCACGCGCCCGATACACCTCTCCCATGCCGCCCTTACCGAGCGGTTCGAGGATTTCGTAATGACCTAGGGTCTTGCCGATCATGGGAAGGGGCTACCTTTCATCGGGGAAGGGCAGCGCCAGGGTAGCCCCTGTGGAGGGACGTGATCAACGGGGCCATTGTGATGCGTCGTGCTCTATGTGTTTCCCTCCCAACTCAGGCCGGCGCGCCCTCGCGCCGCAGTCCTGCCGCCAAGTCACGCGCGGCCGTGTCGTTCAACTCGCCGTGGTAGCCCACCGTTCGGCACTGCGCGGCGAGAAGCCCCGCCAGCCTCGACTCGTCTCCCGGAGGGGCCGGCAGGTCCGGTATCGGCTGCTCGATCCCGTAGCGGGCCACGAGGCTAGTGATTGGGCCGATCGCCGCCCGCGCCTCCTCGCGAGCCGACGCCAATTCCCGTCCTAGCGCCTCGGCAGCTTCCAGCGTCTCAAGAAACTGCGGCCAGGTGCACGCGAACCGATCACCGGCCTCCTGCGCCTGCTCGACTAGCGTCCGTGCTTCCTCTCCGGCTTGCCGCCGCTGCTCCGGGGCAGGTAGCCGCGCCTCCAAGGCGTCGACCCGATCTGCGATGAGCTGTTGGCGTGCCTCGATGCTGGCCAAGGTACGACGGCACTCCGCAACCTCATGCTCGGAGAAGTCCTGCGCGTCCTTGCCGAGCGCGGCCTGGCGTGCGGCGCTGGCCTCGGCCTGTGCCTGTTCCAGATCGGCGCTCTCCTTTCGAAGCCGGTCGACCTCCGCCTGGATCTGCCGGTAGGAGGTCATCGCGCACCTCGACGGGCCTGGCGTATTTTCTTGATAGTCGCCGCCAGGCTCGGCGGCGGCGGTGCGAACTCGGTTCGCCTCGGAGCCGGCTTCGAGCTGGCTGATGGTGCCGCCGCGACGACGATCCCCGGCCTTGTCTCGGCGCGCCGCTCGCGAATCTTGGTGGCGAGATCCGGGGGCGGCGGTATCTGGCTGTCAGCGGTCGTGACCGCTGGCTTGGGCGTCGCGGTCTTGAGGCTGGCGGTGCGCGTCTTGGACGCCGCCGCACGGATCGGCGCGCCGCATTTACCGCAGTACCGGCTTGTTCCGATGTTCACGACGAACCTGACGTGTTCGTCCCTGATGTTTTCGAGCATGGCTCAGCTCCTGTGTTGGTGACGGTGGTGAATAGATCATCGGGCTGAACGGTCTTGCCCCGCGGGATGCCAGTTCGAGCCGCTGACGCATCCAGGCCCGCGTGCGCCCGTATTGCTCGTCGACCTCCTCCGGTGAGAGATCCCCTCGCTGGAATCGGTCGAGCAGATCGGGCTCCTCGCCGAGCATTTCCGCGACGTGGTGCCGGGTGATTCGGAGGTGGTAGGCCCAAACCTCCCGGTCTTGATGGCGCTGGGCGTCTTGCTTATCGACGTCGTCGACGTTCTGGCCTTGCGCTTGCTCGTTGGCAAGCAGGACTAATAGGTCGTCGCGATACCGCCGCAAGGCTTCTTGCTCGATCGGCTCCAATTCGCTCCACGGCTCGACGCGGAGTTTGCCGCCGTCGACCGTGACCTCGATGCCGTTGGCGCGCAACTCGCGCACAAATCCGGCCAACTCGGCGGGGGTCATAGCAGCATCCTGTCCGCCGGCGGGTTGTCCTCCTCGGCGTCGGCGTCGCGGCGGCTGGCTCTCGAACGGCCGTTGTCGGGGAGCAGCACGATCGGCTGTTCCGGCCGCGGCCACAGCTCGCCTGGTGCCAGTAGCCGAACCATCCCGTCAGCGCTGGCGAACGGCTTCTCGCCGGCGTCCCGACGGGCGACGGCAGCGCCGTGTAGAGCGATGAGCTGCTGCGCTTCGTCAGCGCTGCACCACGCCGGCCAATCGTCACTGGGATCTCGACGGCGGTCCTCGATCTCGATGGTTTTCGGCGGGCCGTAGCCGGCTCGGTCGAGCAAATCTTTGGCGGCGCGCACCGCGGGGTTCAGATCGTTGCTGGCGATGGCTCGCTCCATCGCGTCGAGAGCAGGATGCACGAGCGCGCGGATGCGCTCGCCGGCCGCCGCACGCACCTGCGGCGCTGATGCGCCGTGCGCTGGACAGACGGTGCTACCGACGATCGCCCATCGCCGACACTGCCTCGTGCCGTCGGAGATCTTGGCCTTACAACGCTGTGATTTCATCGACTTCGATGGGTCTCCGTTTCATGGGTCTTGGAC
>JADFNY010000276.1 GCA_022563115.1 Acidobacteriota bacterium
CTGGGTCGGCGATGACCACCACCGCGGCGCGAACCTGCAGATGTGGCACTACATCGAGACGATCGACATCGTCGCCTCGCTAAACCACAACCGCCGCGGATTCGGCTGGTCGGTGAATACCGGCACCAAGATGGCCAACATCTTGGGCGGGGTGTTGCGCTACGAGACCAACAGCGGCTCCGACGGCAACGGGGCGTCGCAGCAGGTTGTTTACGGGCGCAACATCCGTAGCGGCGCCGACACCTACACCGGATTCGAGACCCTCGACTTTGTCCCCACCGAGGACGTCTTCGGCGACGACGGCATCAACATCCGCAGCCCCCTGTACAACCAAGACGACCCCCTTGGCTGGTTGGTCGAGGGCTACGGAGCGCGTTTCGGCGAGGTCGAGCTCAACCGGGAACGCCTGCTGGAGGCCGAGATGGTCTCCTACCTCACCGACACCCTCTGGATTGGCGGCGACTTCGTCATGAAGGACGGTGTCACCGAAAAGATCGACACCAAGTTCGGCATCACCGGCGACAACCTGAGGCTCGCGGCGACCTTCGGCTACGCACCACAGAGCGAGCGATTCAGCGGCAGCATTCAGTTTCAGTGGACGCCGATCAAACCTCCGCCCACTAGCCGGTAGCTCCGGGATCCTCAACAGGGTGCTGAAAAACTCCCGCGGGTGCCACCGGCGCCCTCGCTACTACTGGACACCATCCTCACGCTGAGGAGATGGGCCCGCCGCACGCACCAACCGATCGAGCTCGCGGCGCCGGCCGACGAGTTGAGAGAGCAGCGCCTCTTGCTGGCGACCGAACTCGTCGAACAGGACCTCCATGCGCCGCAGCGGCCCGGCAACGGCGCGCTGCAACAGTTCAGCGTCCTTGGCGTTGACCAGTTGGAGCATTTCGGCGTGGGTGGCGAGCGCCGCCTGCAATGCCTGCTGCGCAGCGCCGAGCGCCTCGTTGAGCGCCTCGGCGACGTCACCGTCGGTCGAAACCGTAGAGTGCAACCGATCGACACGTTCCCGGAGCACCTCGACCCGGGCTCCCAGCGTGTCGACCCTCCGTGAGCGCGCCGCGCCGCGACGATCGAGGACCTCGAAGAAGTCGCGCAGGACCCAACGTGACAGGCCGTTGAGCAGCCGGCGCGCCAGGCCACCGCCCGCGGGCCACACCACATCGGCATCCGAAGGGTCGTCGCCGGCGGCCTCGGCAAGGCCGTCCTTGACCGATGCCAGGGCCTTGCGGCGTACATCGACATGCTCCTGATACAGACGCGTCGACCGCTCGGTGGCAGCGCGGACATCTTCGACGTGGGTGGTGAGCTGGGCGAGCAGATCGCGGAAGCGCGCTTCGGTTTTTTCGCGGCGGGCCTCGAGCACATCCATGGTGTCCTCGAAGCGCTGACCGTCACCGTCGCTCATGGCTGGGGCTCCTGGCCGTTGCGGGCATGCACGGTGATCTCACCCGCTTCCTTGCCGGAGCGTAGCTCCTCGAAGCTGCTGACCCGCCCGACGATGGTCACCGGAACCGCCGAAACCGGGTCCTCGGCAGGGCTCATCGGCGTCGGCCCGAAGAAGATGCACAGGGTGTTTCCTTGGTGCCAAAACCCGAGGTCACCGACGCTCACAGGCTTGCCTGGGCATGGGCGGGGGTCATCCTCGAGCGCCACGTCGAAGTGCAGCTCGTCGCCCCAAACGCGAAACTGTGCGGTCAGCGGCAGAACGCGAGCCAGCGCCCGGGCGCACTCCGTGTCGTTGAGCTCACCATCGAGGTTCAGGTCGCCGACCTCGATTCGAATCGGAAGCATAGATGTCCTCTCTCAACCCGGCACCCGCGGGAGGTCGTCGGGACCCGGTGAAGCACCAGCAGGCTACGTTACACGTTGCCAGGTGCGGTCACTCTATCAAAACGAGGCGCACATCCATGACGTTGGTGTCCGTGGGCCCGGTAACGACGAGATCGCCGAGCGCCGTGAACACCGCATGCGAGTCGTTGTTCTCGAGGCTGGCTTGAGGATCGAGCCCGGCGGCGACCGATCGTTCCACCGTCCGGCCGTCGGCGACGGCCCCGGCGGCATCGGTCGTACCGTCGATGCCATCGGTCCCGACCGAGCACACGGTGATCCCCTCGGCACCGGCGATATCGAGAGCCGCCGCCAGCACGAATTCCTGATTGCGCCCTCCCCTGCCGTCGCCGCGCAGGGTCACCGTGGTCTCGCCACCGGAAATCAGGCAGCAGGGCGGCTCACAAGGGCGACCCGAGGCCCGGACCTCACGGGCGATCGCGCCGTGCACCTTGGCGACATCGCGGGTCTCGCCCTCGATCATGGTCGACAGCACGAAGCTCGTGTAGCCGAGCTCGTCCGCTTTGCGGGCCGCGGCTCGCACGGCGCTGTCGTTGTTGGCCACCAGCACGTTCGTCACCCGGTCGAACAACGGGTCTCCGGGCTTCGGCGTCTCCACCAGGTCGCCGCTGGCGCCGTCGCGGAGGCGCCGCAGCACCGTGGGCGGCAACAGTTCCTCCAGCCCGTAGCGATCGACGATCGCCAGGCAATCTTCGAAGCTCGTGGGATCGGCAACGGTGGGACCTGAAGCGATGGCGTCGAGCGGGTCGCCGACAACGTCGGACAAGATGAGCGTCAGCACGCGCGCCGGCGCCGCGGCACGGGCCAGCTGGCCGCCCTTCACCGCCGACAGGTGCTTGCGCAGTGTGTTGATCTCGACGATCGTCGCGCCGCAGGCCAACAAGGCCTGGTTGGTGGCCTGCAGATCCTCGAGAGTGACGCCGTCGGCGGGGCACACCAGCAGCGCCGAGCCGCCGCCGGAGATCAGGCATATGACGAGGGTCTTGTCGTCAACGCCCGCGAGCGCTTCGAGCACCGCGTGCCCGGCCCGCACGCCGAGGTGGTCGGGAACCGGATGGCCGGCCTCGTGGATTTGGATCGTCTCGAGGTCGGCGGCCTGCCCGTGCGGCACGACGACGTTACCGGCGTGGATCCGGTCGCCGAGAACCGCCTCGACGGCGCGCGACATCGGCACTCCGGCCTTGCCGGCACCGACCACCACGACCCGGTCAACCTCGTCGAGAGGGAACGTGACGTCGCCGGCAACAATCGTCCCCTCACTCATGGAGAGGTGCCCGCGAACCGCGGCTTCGGGCTCAACCGCTGCGAGGGCAGCGTCAACGATGGCGCGCACGGTTTGCCGGGCGTCGGCGCCTATCGCGGAATCGTCGCGCACGAGTGGAGACGGCCTGCTAGTAGCGCAGGATGCTGTAAACCGGCCAGTCACCGAGAAGCTGGCGGCCGTTGAGGCCGGTCAGCTCGATCAGGAACATGACGCCGGCGACCTCCCCCCCTAGTTGCTCGACGAGCTCGCAAGCGCTTTTCGCGGTTCCACCGGTGGCGATCAGGTCGTCGACGACGAGAACCTTCGAGCCCGGCTGGATGGCGTCCTTGTGGATCTCGAGGGAGTCGGATCCGTACTCGAGGTCGTACGAAGCCGACACCGTCGGGGCGGGCAGCTTGCCGGGTTTGCGGGCGAGGATGAACCCCGCGTTCAGCTCGAGAGCCACGGTGCTTCCGAAGATGAAGCCACGCGACTCGACCCCCATCACCTGATCCGGCGGATCGTCGCGAAACGGATCGGCGAGCGCCTTCACCGCCAGCTTGTGGGCCTCCGGATCCAACAGCAGCGGCGTGATGTCGCGGAAGAGAATGCCCTCTTTGGGGAAGTCAGGGATGTCCCGAACCGCCTTGCGTAATCGCTCACTGACCGCCTCTTCGTGGACCGCCCCGCCGGACAAAGAGGTCTCTTCGGAACCCATGGGCATTCCTCGGAAAAACGAGTCGGGGCGAGAGGATTTGAACCTCCGACCCCCTGCTCCCGAAGCAGGTGCGCTACCGGACTGCGCTACGCCCCGACCTGGAAAAAGCTCAACAGGGTGCTGAAGAGCTCCCGGGGGTGCCGTTACGGGCACAGTGGCCCCCTGAGAGTTCTTCAGCACCCTGTTAATGGGAAAGGGAGTTTAGCACGGCAAATCCGGCGACGAAGAGCACCGCGAGAGCCACTGTGAGCCAATTGAAGTGGCGGTCGATGAAGTCCTTCATCGGGTCGCCAAACAGCCGCAACAGGCCCGCTACGAGAAAGAACCGACCGCCGCGTCCGATGATCGAGGCGACCACGAAGACCGGGAAGTTGACCCGAACGAGGCCCGCCAGGATGGTGAACACCTTGTAGGGGATCGGCGTGAACCCGGCGATGATCACGGCTCCCGCCGTGTACTCCGCGTAGAGTCCCCCGACGGTCTCGAAGAGTCCGGTGAGGTTGTACAAGTCGACGATCCGCTGACCGACGCTCTCGAAGAACAGCAAACCGATGGCGTACCCGAACATGCCGCCGAACACCGACGCGGCGGTACACAAACCGGCGTACCAGAAGGCCCGTCTGGGTGCCGACAAGCACAGCGGAATCAACAGGATGTCGGGCGGAATCGGAAAAAACGACGACTCGCCGAACGAGATCGCCGCCAGCGCCCACGGGCCTCCCGGCCGGTCGGCCCAACTCAGCACCCAGTCGTAGGTCACCCGGATGGGGTTGCGCCAAGCCATCAGGCCCCCAGCGCCGCTTCCATCGCGGCGGCGACGTCGCCCCAGCGCTCCTCCATCAGCTCGAGGGACGGATAGTGGGTCAAGTCGAGGTGGAGCGGGCAGATCGAGATACAGCCACCGCGCACCGCCATGTAGTCGGTGTCGGGATCCTGCTCGATGTGGGGGGCGGCGCCGCTGCCGATCCAGTAGTAGAGTCTGCCGCGCGGATCGGTCCCCTCGTGCACGACCTCGTCGTACGTCCGTCTCCCCTGCCGCGTGCATCGGGTGCCTTTGATCGGATCAACGGGAACGTTGACGTTGAGCAAGATGTCGGCCGCCGGCAGGCCCTGCTCGAGTATTCGGCAAGCGATCTCGTGCGCCACCACGCCGGCGTTGCCGAAGTCGAACCGCCCGCTTCCGGAGCCGCGCGGCGCGTCGCTCTTGGCCTCTTGCGAGATGGCGAACGACGGGATGCCGAGGATCGTGCCCTCGATCGCCGCCGCGATGGTTCCCGAATAGGTGACGTCGTCGCCGATGTTGGAACCGTGGTTGATCCCCGCGACGACCAGATCGGGCTTGCGATCGAGGATCTGAAGCGCCCCCAGGTACACGCAGTCGGCCGGGGTGCCGTCGACGGCATACTCCCGGGCATTGACCTCACGAATCCGTAGCGGGGCATGCAAGGTCAAGGCGTGCGAGGCGGCGCTTTGCTCGCGATCCGGCGCCACCACGACGACATCGCCGAGAGGCCGCAGCGAATCGGCCAGAGCGGCGATTCCCGCGGCGTGGACGCCGTCGTCGTTGATAACGAGGATGGAAGCCATGAGACAGAAAAAAACCAGGCGGGTGGGGTTGTTACCTGCTCGGGCCCCGAGCGGGGAGCCCAACGACCCTGCCACAACCCGGGAAGAAATGGTCGGGACGCCTGGATTCGAACCA